>DASYSW010000594.1:0-5354 GCA_036002905.1 Chitinophagaceae bacterium | reverse complement strand
TCATAATCACCATAATAGTACCCCGTTCCGGAATCATACTGATAGGCATCTTTCTTATTATCGGCACCATAACCAAAGCCCCAATACAGATCAAGCAAGAACTTATCACTAAAAACCCATTGATGTCCAAGCTCTATTTGAAGGGCCCCAAAGGTCACGTTCTGCTTTCCGACTTCGTACGTAGCATTGGCTTTCTCCATAACCTGGTTCTCCTTATAATAGCCAAAGTATAGAATCGGTTTGGCATAAGTGCCTTGCATCAAATGCGACATTTTTGTTTTTCCAAAAATGAGAAAATCAGGAAGTTTGCCAAATTTATAACCACCTGAAATGAACACACCGGCCTGTCCTCTTTTGACAGTTTCAGGTTGGGATGAAGAATAATTGTACTCGAGGGTCTCAGATTTTCCAAGACCAATAATTCCGAGAGAGAATTCATAACCCCTCCCCACGCCGGTGCTTCTTTCAAACCCGATCTCCGTATAGCCGTAAAGAGGAGACAGGAAATTAAGCTTTATCGCGTTCTTCAACTGCCCTGCATAGCGCTCAGGATCTTTAAGATTATCGTGGAAAGTTTGAGTCGTACCATTTGCGAAGACGATCTTCTTTATTTTATCGGTCTCTAAAATGTAAACAGGACCGTCGGGGTTGCTGATCTCTTTGTACCTGATTTCGTCACTTCCGATCTCAAGAACTTTTCCCTCAACAATTTTTCCGTTATTCCTGTAAATTTTGTCCTGGGAATACGACATTGAAAACATAAGAGTAAGTGTGATAAGGAGTAATGTTCGCTTCATAATGCAGGTTTTGATTGGAATGACAACAGACATCAAGAAGCTGATGCATCCGAATAGTTAAAAAAAATTAAACAGTTTATTTTTCAATTCTTCTTCAAATCAAATAATATTCACCTCCCTTTCCAAATCCACACCGAATTTATTGCTAACACTTCGCAATATTTCTTCACTCAGATCGTATATCTCCTCCCCCGTTGCTCCTCCATAATTCACAAGGACAAGGGCCTGTTTTTCGTAGCAACCCGCATCTCCCCTACGAAAACCTTTCCAGCCGCATTGTTCGATTAACCAACCGGCGGCAAGTTTAATTGTGCCGTCAGAATTTTCGTAACCGACAATATTTTGGAACCCGGTCTTAAGATCTTTGAACTTTTCTTTTGACACCGATGGATTTTTGAAAAAACTCCCCGCGTTACCAATCACTGCCGGGTCCGGTAGTTTCGAAGTTCGGATATTAATAATAGCCCGGGATATCACGCTTATGCTAAGGGTGTTGACGTTCATCCGCTCCAATTCCTTTTCCACTACACCATAACTCGTATTGTACTTCGGAATTTTGTTTAGACGGTATGTTACATCAAGGATAACAAACTGGTCTTTGTATTTCCTCTTGAAGACACTTTCCCGGTATGCAAATTCACAATTGCCCAGGTCAAATTTTTGAATGGTTTTTTCACGAAGGTGAAAAGCGGTTAACTCAACAAAAACCTCTTTTATCTCCACGCCATATGCTCCAATATTTTGCATCGGCGAAGCGCCCACGTTTCCCGGTATCAGTGAAAGGTTTTCGATCCCCTGCCAGTTATTTTGAACACAAAACAAAACAAATTGATGCCAGTTCTCTCCTGCCCCCACTTTTACATAGACATATTCATTGTCCTCATTTATTTTTGCAATTCCCCTGATATCATTTTTCAAAACATGCCCGTCGAAGTCGTTTGTAAATAAAATATTGCTGCCGCCACCAAGTATAAAAGTCGTGAGTCGTGACCCCGACGGCGATCGGGAGTGAGTCGTGAGTTCTTTAAGCTGTTCGACATCCGAAAAAGCCGAAAAATACCTGGTCCTGACATCAATGCCAAAGGTATTGTAAGGTTTAAGAGAAAAATTTGATTCAATTTGCATATCCCAACAAAATAACATTAAAATCATGAGTGAAAAAACAGCAACACTGATCGGCGCCACGGGTTTGGTTGGAGGAGAGTTGCTGAGTCTATTACTGGATGACGATTACTTTGAAAAAATAAGAATCCTGATACGAAGGCCGGTTACAATGACTCACCCAAAGCTCGAAAAAAAACTGGTCGATTTCACTGATGCGGATTCACTACTCGCAGACCTCGATGAAAGCGATGCTGTCTTTTGCGCCATTGGCACAACATTTAAAAAGGTTAAGGGGAATAAACAGGCTTATAGAAGG
The DNA here is from genome assembly GCA_036002905.1 of Chitinophagaceae bacterium. Lineage (GTDB taxonomy): Bacteria > Bacteroidota > Bacteroidia > Chitinophagales > Chitinophagaceae > VBAU01. The sequence goes on along the minus strand of DASYSW010000594.1, from coordinate 3,137 downwards.
ATAGACTACGATATCCCTGTCAATATTGCGCGCTATTGCAAAATAATGAATTGCAAGAGCTATATTCTTGTTTCTGCTGTCGGCGCCGATAGCGGGAGTGGAAATTTCTACCTGAAATTAAAAGGAGAGGTGGAAGACATCGTCAGGAAAGTTGGACTTGAAAGTACCTATATCATGCGGCCTTCCGTATTGCTGGGAAAAAGAAATGAGTTCAGATTCGGAGAACGGATAACGATCCCCCTGATGAAAAAAATTTCGTTCCTTCTCCCTTCCAAATATAAACCGATAGAGGCAAGCGATGTAGCAAAGGCAATGCTGGCCGCGGCAAAACAACATCAACAAGGTTTCTTTTTATGTGAGTATAAACAAATGAAGCGGCTTGGTAAGGAAATTAAAACGCTGAAACTTCATTACAGAAGCAGTTGACTTATACCACGTCGACATCAGGTACGATCACCACGCTTTTAAAACTTTTTTCATTATGCAGAACTGCAATTTGATGAAGAATGTCCTGCTTGCATTGGGCAATCAGTCTTGTGTCTCTTGGCAATTTTAAAAGCATTTCCATCAAAAATAAATTCCGGATCTTGTTAATCACCGGCTCTGCAGGTCCTACAATATAATTACCATATTTATTTCTTAAACTGTTAGCGAACTGGTGCGCGCCTCTTTCGACCACGTCTTTCATCTTGTGCTTAAAGGTCAAATGAATAAGCCTGGAAAATGGAGGATAGAAAAATTGTTTACGGCTTTCGATCTCTGCATCATACATGGCCTTATAATCGTGCCGTTGTATCACCTGCAAAAGCGGATGCTGAGGTTGTATGGTTTGCAGCATCACTTTTCCGGTGGTCGAATTGCCCTCCGGGGTCTTAACGAGCGAAGGTCTCCTGCCTGCCCGCCCGCTTACTTGCTCCATCAATTGAAACGCCCTCTCATTTACCCTGAAATCTGCAAAATGTAATAGCCCATCCGCATCTAAAATTCCGACGAGGGCGACATTATCAAAATCAAGGCCTTTCACTACCATTTGTGTGCCTACTAAAATGTCAATTTTTCCCTGTTCAAATTGTTGTATCAATACATCGTGTGCATTCTTTCCACGTACTGTATCCACATCCATTCGGGCAATTTTATAGTCAGGAAATTCTTCCAGCAATTGCTCTTCAATTTTTTCTGTTCCAAAATTCCTTTGTATGAAATTATGATTGCCGCAGGCCGGGCATACAGTGATAGGCGGATACGTCGTGCCGCAATAATGGCAAATGAGTTTGTTTGAAAATTTATGATAGGTCAGCGACACATCACAATATTTGCATTGTGGGATCCAGCCGCAGACCGGGCAAACCTGGTAAGGAGAATATCCCCGCCGGTTTTGAAAAAGGATGACCTGTTTATCCCTTGCGGCAGTTTTATTGATCTCTTCCACCAGCTGAGGCGAAAGCATCACCTTTGATCGATCCTTTTGAATTATTTTTTTTGTGTCGATGATTTCTATGAGTGGCAGCTGCACGTCACCGTAACGTTGCATCAATTCAGCCAATCCATATTTACCGGTCAGCGCATTATGATAGCTTTCAAGGGAGGGTGTGGCACTACCCAGCAAAACATTGGCCTTGAACAAGGATGCAAAATAAACGGCCGCATCACGCCCGTTATACCTCGGCGCGGGATCCTGTTGCTTGAATGACGTATCATATTCTTCATCACAAATGATCAGGCCCAGGTTATTAAAAGGAAGAAAAATGGATGATCTTGCCCCTAATACGACCTTCAATTCTCCGCTTTTTACTTTATTCCATATCTCCACCCGTTCATTCTGATTGAATTTGGAATGATAAATTCCGATATACCCTCCAAAATGTTTTTGAAGACGCCGGATGATCTGGGAGGTCAATGCAATTTCCGGCAGCATATATAAAACCTGTTTGCCCTCTGAAATGTACTGCTCAATGAGTTTTATGTATACTTGTGTCTTACCGCTGGAAGTAACTCCATGCAGAAGACACACCTGTTTTTCCAGGAAAGAATTTTTTATTTTTTCAAATGCTTCCTGTTGGAGTGCGGATAGCTCAAAGTCGATCTTTATATTTTTAGGGAGGTACTGCAACCGGTCCACACTCCTTTTTTCTAGCAGCAAAATGTTTTTATCAACCAGCCCCTTTAGTTGTGCATCAGACGCGCCTGATTTTTTCAGCAATTCCGATTTTGTTACTTCGCCAGTTGTCTTTATCAAATGCAGATAGCTCAACAGCAGTTCTATTTGTTTCGGGGCTCTTGACCAGTTATTCAGCAGATCAGAAAGTTTTTCTTCGTTGTTGTATTCTGGGTTTAACAGAACGTAGAGTTCTTTCTTCGGAGCATATCCTTGTTTCAAAGCCTCCCACACATAACAAACTCTTTTTTGAATCAATTTGTTGATCACAGGGTAAACATGTGATGAATCCAGTACTTGCTGAACCTCGCTAAGCTTCAATTCCTTTTTTATCAGCAAAGCTTCGGCCACCAAATATTCATCATGATCAAGAGCAGAAAAATCATCCCCATATTCCTCGTTAAAAACTACGATGGTTTCACTTGACAATTTAAAATGTGAAGGAAGTGCTGCCGACATTACTTCGCCCTCGCTGCACATATAATAAGATGCCATCCATTCCCACAAGTGCAATTGCTCTTCGAACACCACCGGTTCTGTGTCGAGTACATTCAGTATTTCCTTGGGATCAAAAAATTCCGGCCTTTCGTTGTGAATTTTTTTCACGATCCCCGCATATTTCTTGTTCTTACCAAGATTTACTTCCACACGACAACCGACTCTAACTGTCTCCAGCGTTTGTTCGGATATAAGCCAGGTATAATTTTTGGGAAGTGCAAGTGGTATGATGATTTCTGCGTACATCGTGAATGGTGATCCCGAGAGATATCGGGAGTCAATCGTGAATAAAACCTGCAATTTAGCAAAAACCTACTCACGACTCGCGTCTTACCACTCACGTTTGACTTTTCACGTTTGATGCTACGCGGTATTCGGTCAATTTTCTTTCCATAATCTCATAAACCTTCCATTTCAGATCTTCTGTGTCGGCGATGCCCATCCCAGTCACGGGAATCTCATCCAGGAAAATGATCCTGCATTT
>DASYSW010000593.1:0-3767 GCA_036002905.1 Chitinophagaceae bacterium | reverse complement strand
TGTCGAAGCCGTATAGTTAAATGTGCCTGATGCACTAGGCGTGCCGCTGATGGTGAGTACGCCTGCGTTATAAGAAAACCCTACACCACTCGGTAACCCCGAAACAGTTGCTCCGGTTGCTCCGCCTCCGATGGCATAAGTAATTGGTGTAATTGCAATACCTGAACAAAGAGTTTGGCTCGTTGTGGCCGCTGCTGACGTTAAAGATATAGTTCCGCTAGCGTTCACGACAATAGTGCTGGAGCAAGTACTTGGTCCCTCGTCAGCGCTTATATCTAATTGAATTACGTAGGAACCACCCGTACCGGGATTAACCGTTACGGTTGTGTTATTTGCGCTCCCAACTATCGAGGCTCCTGAACTATTGGTGCCGGCTGGGATACTCCAGATATATGTCGGATTGGTGCCATCATCACTAGGGTCGGTTGTATAAGTGACATTTGAACCAGCACAAATGGGAGTATTTATACCACTCATGTCGCAAGTGGGAGCCGCAATTCCCAAACCTCCAAACACAATGGCTGTTCCATCAGTGATCGGTGCATCATTTGCCGTTAATAGATGATTCACATTGTCTGCAGGATCAAAAGTGGTCCACGAAGCACCGTCATATTCACCCATTTTTATCCCTGAAACACTGCCCACCACATCTGCCGCTAAATATGTCGTAGTAATATCAAGAGCCGCCGGGGTACCCGTAATCCCATCGACGGTCACGTTCCAATACCGATTGATATAATCCGAGCCTGCATATCCGGGAGGTTTTCCCTTTTGCGCTTTGACAGTAATATCAGGTGAAGAAAAACTTCCGAGTGCAAGCTGGATATTTGCAGGTGAGTACTCATTGGTTCCAGTGCCAACCGGAAAACTATAAACTGTACTTGTCCCAAAGATTGCTCGTTGTAAATCGCCAGTTACATATCCGCTTGTTCGTACAATAGCTCCCGCTGCACTGTTTGAAATAATAACTTTCCTGGAATTGGTGGCAGCATCTATAATGCCGCCATTTAACGTAAGTGTATTTGCTACGGTAAGGTCACTTGACAGTCTAACCGAAGGAGTATTGGTATTATTGATGGTGAAATTGTAAAAGGGAATGACACTACTTACTATAAAAGTTTCATTAGTGGTAGTGGAGTTATTGCCTATTTGAAAAGTTCCACCGGTTATTGTCTTCGTGCCTGTCGAATTGATGATCTTGATGTCCCCGGCTGCACCCGCGTTTGTATTTTGAAAAATGATCGATGAGTTTCCGCTTATGCTCATGTTGGTGGAAAGACTCATGTCGAAGCTTGCGAAAGTGCTATTGGAGTGACCAATTGTTGAAATAGTTGTTACGCCACCTGTAATGGTTAGCGAGCCTGCGGAATTTCTTAGTCTTCCGGTGATATTGACCGTTCCTCCCTCGATCAGTACGCTTCCACCTGTAGCAGTTTGCAACTCGTTACCGGTAGCAGTTCCAACATTCAGCGTACCGGACGAAACTCTTATCAGCCCATTGTTATCAATTGAAAATCCCGGCGCGACTGCAACGCTATTGACCGTGGCGCCGTTTATCCAAATCCCCGCTGTTGTGGGAATGGCAGGATTGGAAGTGAATTGGAATATACCCGTCGTTGCTTTAAACAAACCTTTCGTGAGCGTCAGATTACCTGTATTCGAAATGGAAGTTCCGTTTGCTTCCACTATGGAGCTTACATCTGCCCCTTTATTGATGATGATATTGTAAAACGCAGAAGCAGCACTTCCGCTGATGATGCTGCTTCCGGGTCCTGTAAAACTTACATTACTTGTCCCTGCTGTGAATGTTCCGTTGTTTGTAAAATTCCCGTACACTTCGAGCAACATTCCCGGGTTGAAACTAAGTGTTCCACCACTATTGATCACAATGTCATGAGCTGCTGCGGTTCCGGTATTGACGACGACAGGGCCGTCAATTGTAACATCATCGCCAGATCCCGGCACACCTCCGATCCATGTCGCTGGATCATCCCAATTGCCTCCCGTGGCGGTAGAGGTTATTGTCGCAAAATGATTCGGTGAGTAACCGCCATTGTCCTCAAAATATTTTGTGTAAGAATAAGAAGGATTTTGTTGCTGAAAATTTCCGGCGAAGAAATTTGCAGAATTATTTGCAGAAAGAAAATTTCGCTGGGCGTTTACAAAATAAAAAGCAAACAAAAAAACAAGCGAAGAAAAAACGTATAGCGAGTTGCGTCGCGGAGTTTTGAAGTTTCCATGAGCATATAAATTTTCAGATAAGCGGAACTGGTGTAAAAAATTCTTCATCAAAAACTCTTAAAAATATTTAAGGCTTTCTCAATAAAAAATGTGAAATACATTGGCCGATCTTAATAAGATCAACTCTTTGCAAAAGGTGAATACCGGTTTTTTAAAGGAATAGAGAAATTAATCAGATCAAAACGTGCAGGGTGTTACAAAAATCATGTTGGTATTACAATGAGGAGTCATTGCTTACTTAATCGGTGTTTTGATGTTAGCATAATAAATAGTTTGGTTGCCAATAAAAACTTGATTTCTCAGATCGGGTGCTGTAGTGGCTATTAACGGATAGGACTTTTTGAAGAAGGTTCGTTCGTAAGAACCCGGGAATTTATCCCTTCGTGTCACAAACTAAAGAAATTTTATTGGAATATAAGAGGAAATCGTAAAATAAATAGGCTTAAAAACGAAAGTTTTTTCCGGTTCGACCAACCGTTAAATCCCGATTTTGTTAATTCAATGGCCTTTAGGACCTTGCCTGCTCGGTTTATTTCACGAAAACCTTTCCAGCCGTAGGGCCGCAACAAGAGGTTCGAAGGAAGCAATCTCAAGGTATCAGGACAGAAATGTTGTAGCACATTGTGCACCCTTAGTTGTCTTAGTGACCTTACCGGACACTAAGTCCCACGCACCACCACGGTCTCAGGTAACTCTTGCAGATTTTCCCGATAGTATCGGATTCAGTGAAATAAAACTGAGCAGAACGAAACGTTCAGAAATCACGCTGCAGCTTTCAAGATCGTGTCTATCTTTTTCAATTCGTCGTCACTATAATCGAGGTTATCCAAACAACCGAGATTATTCTGTAGTTGCTCTAGGGAGCTGACACCGATCAGTACGCTGGTCACGCGGCCGTCCTTCAACAACCACGACAAAGCCATTTGTGCCAGGCTTTGTTTTCTTTTTTTTGCGATCTCATTTAATTCGTTGATCGCCTTTAATTTTTTTTCTGTAATCTCATTTGATTTTAAAAATCCCCACGACTTCGATGCTCTTGATCCTTCCGGTATTCCCGACAAATACCGGTCACTCAGCATTCCTTGTGCGAGTGGAGAAAATGGAATGCAACCCACTCCATTGTCTCCAAGTACTTCAAGCAAGGATTGGTCTGACGTGCCATGCGGCTCTTCCACCCAGCGCACAAACATGGAATATTTCGGCTGGTGTATCAAACATGGAGTTCCCAGGTGTCTTAAGATAGCGATGGCTTTTTGTGTTTGTTCCGCATCGTAATTGGAAAGACCGACGTATAAAGCTTTCCCCTGCCTGGCAATTGAATCCAGCGCCATCATCGTTTCTTCCAGCGGAGTTTCAGGATCGGGTCGATGTGAATAAAATATATCTACGTAGTCGAGACCCATTCGTTTCAAACTCTGGTCACAACTCGCCATCAAATATTTTCTTGAACCCCACTCACCATAAGGGCCGGGCCACATCAGGTAACCTGCCTTTGAAGAGATAATTAATTCGTCGCGCAAATGGCC
>DASYSW010000592.1:0-7724 GCA_036002905.1 Chitinophagaceae bacterium | reverse complement strand
CCCAGGCCGAAATACCAATGGGCTTTGGATTCAAATATTATTTAAAAGAGAACATGTTCATTGGGCTTGAAGTGTTGCACAGAAAATTATTTACCGACTATGTAGATGACGTAAGCACAAACTACATTGACCCGATATATTTCGACAAATACCTTTCGCCAGCCAACGCCGCATTGGCAAAACAGCTCAATTACAGGGGAACCTATTCGTCCGTAACAAGGCCCAGTGATGTTGTAGGAGCACAAAGAGGTGATCCGAAGGAAAATGATGCCTTTTTCTCGACAATACTCAGGTTGGGTTGGAGACTGAGAGAGATGAGCGGTGCTGAACGGCAGATGAGATGTCCATTGTATTATTAAGAGTTTTTCTAAATAAAACGTACCCTTTATGAAACGCAGGCAAATAATGCCCACGCTATTACCAACAAAAACAATTTTATCGATCGCTGTTATGTGTTTGTCAGGATCAAAATTGCAGGCAACTGACAAGACAAAAGAAATCTTCATCAGTAAAAAGACATTTGAAGATGACAAGAAGCCAGCGAAAAAAGAAAAATCCTTTAGAAATCAGAATGTAGTAAAAGTGTATCCTGACATCATGAAGAAGGAGATGCACGTGGTTGCAAAACCCGGCATTGAAAAAGAAATTGAATTCATGGTGTTTGACATAAATGGAAATATGGTACTGAGTTATAAAATGAAACCCGGTGAAAGGAAAACAATCGCCGAACTGAAAAAGGGATCATATATGTACCATGTATTCGCTGAAGATGAATACCTGACCACAGGAAAAATCGTTTTCAGATAAAAGTTCTTATTTAACTCTGTTCCGGTAATGGCGGAGAGCTTAATAGAATCTAATACCTGGTTGACAAACCTAATCCGTTCTCTATTGGTACCCTCATAGTCTAGTATACGTATTTTATTAAACACTCTCTGCCACATTTACCGGGCCCTTTCAATAAGGTAGTTCTTTATTTTCCATAACTAAGAATCCCGTACTGGCGGGGAAATTGGTAAAATCTGGTATCCGTATGAAACCTTTCAGTTGGCTCTGGAAAATTTCAAAAAAGATTTTTCGCAATGACTCCCCGCCGCCTTTACGGGTAAAATCATCCCGTACTTCATCCTGCACTCGCCTATCGCCCTGTTCATATTGTGTTTGTTAAATTTCAAGCCATTTTCTTACATTTAGTATCATTAAAACTAACTATTATGAACGCAATTGAACGCGCAAAAAACATTATTACATCCCCGAACAAAGAATGGGATGTAATTGCCCTCGAACAACCCAACACGGGTCAAATTATCTTGGGTTATGTTCTGCTACTTGCAGGGGCAGCAGCTGTGGCTGCCTTTATTGGTTACGGTTTAATAGGTTTTAACTACGGCATCTTTCATTATGCCACTACTTCCTGGGGTATTTATTATGCACTGAGAGTGTTGGTTGCTGCAATCGTGGGAGTATTTATCAGTGCACTGGTCATTGATGCTCTTGCGCCCAGCTTCGGATCCGAAAAAAATATGGGACGCTCAGTTCAGTTAGTTGCTTATTCTTACACTCCTGCCTGGATAGGGGGCATATTGTCAATTTACCCACCTCTCGCGATCGTAGGAGCGCTAGCAGGCATATATGGACTATATCTTTTGTACATAGGAATGCCGAAGTTGAAAAAGACTCCTGCCGATAAACAAGCGGGATACTTTATAGTATCGCTGGTCACCATCATCGTTGTGTATTTTGTGATAGGTCTCATCATGAGCAGAATCGTCCTGTCGGCTATGGGATTATCATATGGTGTTCTGGGAATATAAAAAGCAATAAAAAATTGAAAACCCCGCTCTTGCGGGGTTTTTTGCGCTTCTTTAATCGGGATAAAGCTCACGCTTTAAAAACTCCGCTGTATAACTTTCCTTGTTGTTGATCATTGCTTCAGGCGTACCCTCAAATAAAACCTTTCCTCCTCCGTCTCCTCCTTCGGGCCCCAGGTCAATGATGTGATCGGCCACTTTTATCACATCCATATGATGTTCGATCACCAACACTGTATTCCCCCTGTCGACTAATTTGTTTAAAACATCCAACAGATGTTGAATGTCTTCAAAATGAAGACCCGTGGTTGGTTCATCGAGGATATAAAAAGTTTTACCCGTGTCTCTTTTTGACAATTCAGTTGATAATTTTACCCGTTGCGCTTCGCCACCACTTAAAGTGACCGCAGATTGTCCCAGTGTTATATAACTTAAACCGACTTCGTCAAGCACTTTTATTTTTCGGTAGATATAGGGTACCTGTTGAAAGAATTCTACCGCTTCTTCCACGGTCATCTCCAACACATCTGCGATGGATTTTCCCTTATATCTTATTTCCAACGTTTCCCGGTTGTACCGCTTCCCGTTACATTTCTCACAATGAACATACACATCCGGGAGGAAATTCATTTCAATCACCCTCATGCCACCGCCCTCACAGACGTCACAACGGCCACTCTTAACATTGAATGAAAAACGACCAGCAGTATATCCCCGGATCTTTGCCTCGGGGACCGAAGCAAACAAAGTCCTGATGTCTGTAAAAAATCCACAGTAAGTAGCCGGGTTGCTGCGGGGTGTTCGACCAATAGGTGACTGATCGATTTCAATCACCTTGTCAATGTTATCAAGACCCTTAATACTTTTATATTCTAACGGCGTGACCCGTGAACCATATGCATGTTTTGCAAGAAGTGGGTAAAGAGTTTCGTTGATCAGAGTCGACTTACCACTTCCACTGACCCCGGTCACAACGATAAACTTTCCAAGAGGGAATTTTACATCTACATTCTGAAGGTTATTTCCCTTTACTCCCTTTAACTCAATGAACTTCCCATTTCCCTTTCGTCTTTCCTTCGGAGTTTCAATTCTCTTATGACCATTCAAATAACTCGACGTAAGCGTATCTAGTTTTAATAATGATGAAGGGAAACCTTGTGCCACCACTTTTCCTCCGTGGTATCCCGCCCTCGGACCAATATCAATCAAATGGTCGGCAGACAACATAATGTCTTTATCGTGCTCAACCACTAACACGCTGTTACCGATATCTCTTAAATTCTTTAATGCTTCTATCAAACGATGGTTATCGCGTTGGTGCAGCCCGATCGATGGTTCATCTAAAATATAAGTGATGCCCTGGAGTTGCGAACCAATTTGGGTAGCCAGTCGAATGCGCTGGGATTCACCACCACTAAGTGTCTTCGATGGCCTGTTCAACGAAAGATAGGAAAGTCCAACATCTAATAAGAACTGAAGTCTTTCCCTGATTTCTTTCAGTATATCTTTCGCGATTGTTTTTTGTTTGTCAGATATCCTCAACTCGATTCCATCAAACCAGGCAGCAAGATTATCCAGGTTCATATTGCTCAGCTCAGAAATATTCCTTCCTACTATTTTAAACCAGAGACTTTCCTTTTTCAATCTCGCGCCGCCACAACTTTCACAAGGTTTTAATTCCATATAACTTTCTGCCCATTCGCGCAATCCTTCACTGTATCCGTTATTGAACCAGCGTTTCAGCATGTTCACAACCCCCTCAAAGGGAGATTGTGGGTCAAACTGTATATTTTCAAAATCTATCTCTGCCTCAACTCCTTCTTCGTTTCCATACAATAATATGTTGAGAGATTTTTTTGGAAGATCCTTCAAAGGTTTTTGCAAAGAGATTTTGTTTTTCCTGGCAATCTCCTGCACGTGTTTGAATATGTAAGCTTCTCGTTCTTCCCCCAATGGAGCAATGCCTCCTTCCGTAATACTTAGATCCCAGTCGGGAATAATAGCTTCCATATTTACATGAAACATTGTCCCCAGTCCTTTGCAAACCGGGCATGCGCCATAAGGAGAGTTAAATGAAAAGGAATTCGGAGACGGTTCCTCATAACTGATTCCCGTATCCTCACACATCAATTGCTTACTGTATTGAATGATGGCCCCTTCCATCTCCCCCGAAGGGGGAGTGATCCACTCACCATACTCGTTTTTCAATCTGTTTTTTTTCCCGGGAATATTTTCAATAGGCAAGGCTTGTGAGTTGGCGGCCTTCCCTTTGGGAAGGTCGGGATGGGCCTGCAAAAACATCAGGTCTTTTCCAAGCTTTAAAGTTTGTTGTACGCTTTGGCTCAATCGTGACCTCAGGTCATCGGTTACCTGCAACCTGTCAACGACCAGTTCTATGTCGTGAATTTTATAGCGATCGACCTGCATTTTGGGAACAAGGTCCCTGATCTCACTGTCCACCCTTACTTTCAAAAATCCTTTCTTCCTTATATCTTCAAATAATTCTCTGTAGTGCCCTTTGCGACCCCGGACTAATGGCGCAAGAAGAGTGATTTTCTTTTCTTTGAATTTTTTAACAATATTTTCCACGATCTCTTCTTCACTCCATTTCACCATTCTTTTCCCCGTACTGTAACTGTAAGCCTCTCCCACCCTGGCAAAGAGCAGCCGTAAAAAATCATATACTTCGGTGACGGTCCCGACGGTTGAACGCGGGTTTTTATTTGTGGTCTTCTGTTCAATCGAGATAACGGGGGAAAGACCTGTGATCTTGTCTACATCAGGTCGTTCCATTTCACCAACAAACTGTCGTGCATAAGCCCCGAAAGTTTCCATATAACGTCGTTGACCCTCTGCATAAATTGTATCAAAGGCCAATGATGATTTACCACTCCCACTGATGCCGGTAATGACCACCAGTTTGTTTTTCGGAATATTGATGTCAATATTTTTCAGATTATGTACTCTCGCTCCGCATACTTCAATCACCTCCTCTGCGGGTACATTGGTTGTACCGTTATTTATTTCTCTTGCCATATTGAATTTGGGAAGTTGCAAAGATACTGAATCCGAAGTGGTGGATCAGAACCATCGGCCAGATATGTAATTAACCTTACGCCGAATGAGCAGCGCGGATTTGCAACCGGGTAGTCAATCTGATTAATGCAGAACCTGGTATCAAAGAAAAAATTGATATGGGAAAAGATTTAAAAGTTTTTTTTCCAAAAAAAGATTTTTGGCACAGTATTTCGAAACAGTTGCGCAGTACCAATTTAATCATAACATATAAGCTAATAGAGTATGAAAAAGACCTCCTTTTTAGCAGGTATTGCAAGTCTTTTGCTTTCCCTGTCTATAAATGCCCAACAAGATTCAACTAAGCCGATGCAGCAGGATACGACACAGCAGTCTGTCCAGCAACCGGCTCAATCGATGCAACAACCGGCTCAAAACCAAACTCAAACCCAGCCGACAACTACCGTAGAACAAAAGAAATATGGCAACCCAACCGTTGACTCCATACTTTCAAAATACACATTAGTTCCGATGCCGAACCCGATCACTACCGAACAAATTTTCCCGGTAATTGGCCAGTATCAATCAACAACCAATGCTGATCAAAAGATTACAGTTGCACTTGACGATCAGAACAAAGGTTTTGCGTGGGTTGACGGTTTGCCACAAGGAAAGGTAAAGGCTATTCTAAAGAAATCACCCGCTACCTACAAAATTCCAGCTCAAAAGACTGAAGCTGGCACTGATGTTCCAGAAGGAACACTGATCTATGACAAAGACACAAAAACGATTTCGATAATGCTCGGCCGTGAGTTCAACGATCAGGATCCGGCTTCTGTTTTCACGAATGCAACGGCTTCTACTGAAAATCAATCAATGGCGACAAATGACGAGTCAAAGATGAATGACCAGGCAAAAGCAAGCGTAACGAAGAAAGGAACCAAGACAAAAGCCAAGGCAAAAGTGGTAAAGAAACCTGAACCCTGGGTTTTCACAGGAACTAAGATCGAGCAAACAACAGCTTCGAACCAACAATAAAAAATTTTAGAACTTTTTCTTACAGGGACTAGGGACGTGATGGGCCCCGATTATTCGGGGCTCTTCTTATTTTTGTCCTCTTGATTTTACTACCCCTCTCAGAAATTTACAATCATTATTTGCGTTTGACCGGTTCCGCGGTTTATATTTGCATCAGTTCTTTATACTACTTATCAAGAAAGGCTGAGGGAGTGGCCCGATGAAGCCTTGACAACCTGTTTCGCCAAAAGCGAAGCAAGGTGCCAATTCCATCCCAAGATGTCGGGAAAGATAAGTCAGATCAAAGCTTAAAAAATCGAATCAAAATATTTAAAGCTCATCTGGTTTACCGGGTGAGCTTTTTTATTTTATAATATAAATAAATCTTAAAAACACTTATTGGTTGAATTTCTTTTTAGTTATGGAGGAAATTGCACTGTAATTTTTTAAACTATCGAAAAATGGAAGCACATAAAAAACTGGTCATCGGTCTCTTCGGTTTTGGTACGGTAGGCGAAGGGCTGTATAAAATCCTTCAACAAACTCCTTCCCTGCAGGCTACAATTAAAAAAATTTGCATTAAGCATCCAGAGAAAAAAAGAAATGCACCTGCTGAATTATTCACAACGAATAAAGATCTGTTGCTGAACGATCCCCAGATCAATGTGATTGTTGAAGTGATCGATGACGCCGATGCGGCCTTTCGTATTATTACAAAGGCATTACGAAACAATAAAGATGTGGTGAGCTCCAGTAAAAAAATGATCGCTGAACATCTCCACAAAATTTTGCAGTTGCAGCGGGAAACCGAACGCTCATTTCTGTATGAAGCGGCCGCCTGTGCTTCTATTCCTGTCATACGTAATCTTGAAGAATATTATGATAATGATCTTTTACACTCTATCAAAGGGATCGTCAACGGTTCCACCAACTATATTCTCACTAAAATGTTTGAAGACAAGCTTGAATTCAAACAAGCTTTGTTGCAAGCGCAACAATTAGGTTTTGCTGAAAGCAATCCTGCGCTGGATATTGAAGGTTATGATGCCGTAAACAAATGGGCCCTTTTATTAAACCACGCTTATGGCATTGTGGAAACTATTCAGAATATCTTGTTCAATGGTATCCAGAACATCCAATTGAGCGATGCAACGGTGGCCAAGGAAAAAAATTACGAGATCAAATTAGTAGCACAGGCCAAAAAGCTAAGGAATGGAAGAGTTGCTGCGTTTGTGCTGCCTCAGTTTGTAAAGCACGATGATCACCTGGCCTTTGTAAAAAATGAATACAATGGCGTAGTCATTGAAAGTGGTTTCGCCGATCAGCAATTCTTTTATGGAAAAGGCGCCGGAAGTTTTGCTACCGCCTCAGCCGTTCTGAGTGATATTTCTGCCCTGCGCTACCAGTACAAATATGAATACAAGAAATTGTACCACCACAAACCGAACCAGTTGGATGATAACATCTTTCTGAAAGTGTATGTGAGTTTTGATGACTGGGATATTATTCCAAGAGAACAATTTGAATGGATAGAAGAATGGCATGCGGAGCAGGACAGGAAATATCTTGTAGGTGTCATCGCGTTTGAGAACCTGAAAAATAATGACTGGTGGAAAGAAAACAATGTTTCACTGATTCTTTCGCCTGATCCCATAATAGAAGACATTGAAATTTTGAAGCTAAAAAAGAAGAGCCTCGAATTAGCAGGTATTTTTTAAACGAATTTCATTTTTCGCTACTACGGCCCGTCACTAGCGGGCCTTTTTCATTAACATCGACACTGGTAACGTGGGAGCACCGATCTCAAATCTAAAATCCTACGTTATCTTTGGTACACATTTTCATGAAAGAATTGTCAATTGTCATAACGGTTAAAGACGA
>DASYSW010000591.1:0-6544 GCA_036002905.1 Chitinophagaceae bacterium | reverse complement strand
GAAGAATGCCTTTATTGTTTTGGTAAAAACAGAATGGAATGCAAACATTGTTGATGAACTCGAAAGGGGAGCTATTCATAAATTAAAGGAGCTGGGTGTAAAGAAAATTATAACTGTGACTGTTCCCGGCGCAGTTGAAATTCCCTTTGCGATCAAAAATTACCGGGAACATTCAAAAGGCAAAAAGAAAGGAAAGCCGGATGCATTTATTGCTTTGGGTTGTGTAATTCGTGGAGGCACTCCGCATTTTGAATATGTTTGCCAGGCGGTAACTGAAGGAGTGCTTCATTTGAATCTGTTGCTTCCTGTTCCTACGATTTTTGGAATACTTACTGTAGACAATGAAGAACAAGCAAAGGAAAGAATCGGAGGCGATCATGGACATAAAGGGGAAGAGGCAGCGACGACGGCCGTAAAGATGATCTCGTTAAATCAATCTTTTAAAAAATAATCATTTACTCCCTTTGCGCCTACGCCGAGCAGACGTTAGGGAGACAGGCCATGAATGTTCAACTATTTATACCATGTTTTGTTGATCAGTTGTATCCACAAACTGCCTTCAACATGATCAAAGTGCTGGAAAAAACAGGTTGTATCGTTAGTTACAATCCCAATCAAACATGCTGTGGACAGCCGGCATTTAATGCTGGTTTCTGGGATGAGGCAAAGGACGTATGTACCAAGTTTATTAAGGATTTCGTACCAAAGGATTCGTTTGGAGACGATGATTATATAGTGGCTCCGAGTGCAAGCTGTGTTGGTTTTGTCAGGAATTATTATTCCAAACTCTTCGACAATTCCTCACTTCATAATGACGTAAAAGAACTTTCAAAACGCACGTACGAATTTTCAGAATTCATGGTGAAAGTGTTGCAGGTTCATAACGTGGGAGCCAGATTGCAGGGCAAAGCAACCTATCATGATAGTTGTGCTGGTTTACGTGAATGCAAGATAAAACAGGAACCGAGGAAACTTCTTGCCAATGTGAAAGGTCTTGAACTGGTTGAATTAAATGATGTGGAGACTTGCTGTGGTTTTGGTGGAACATTCGCGGTAAAGTTTGAAGCTATTTCGATTGCAATGGGAGAACAAAAAGTAGAAAATGCACTGGCAACAAATGCCGAATACCTGATCTCTACTGATCTTTCCTGTCTCATGCATTTGGAGGGATACATAAAACAGAAGAGCTATCCTCTGAAAACTTTACACATCGCCGATGTGCTGGCGAGTGGGTGGTAAGCACCCCCCTTTGATAAAAGACCTTCAGCCAAAATTTATTGATTGCCGCGAAGGCACTAAGGCGCCAGGTTCACGAAGACTTGTGTTTCTTTGTGTCTTCCGTCTTCGTGGCCAAAATAGTACGGGCTACATCAATTGATTAAAATCTGTAACCTCTCAAAAAATCTTCAACACTCATTCTTTTTTTTCCTTCGAGCTGTACATCTTTGACGTGAATGTAGCCGTCACGGCAGGCAAATTTCAAATAGCTTTTTCTGTCTGTTTCCCATCTTCCAGGTCTTGATGTGGGAGGGGCGTGTTCCTTTTCACTTCTGAAAACTTTTAGTGTTTTATCACCTAATTCGGTATATGCGGCCGGGTAGGGCGAAAGGCCGCGTATCAAATTGTGGATTTCGTCTGCAGGTTGTTGCCAATCAATTTGACAAGTTTGTGTGGTGATTTTGGGAGCGTGCCGGAGTGGCGTGAGGCGTGAGTCGTCAGTCGTGAGTGGTACGTCGGACGTTTCAATTGACGATTGACGATTGACGATTGACGACTGAGGTTTCTCTTCCAAAGTTCCTTCGAGCAGTCCAGCAATTGTATCAACCAACAATTTCGCGCCGATCTCTTTCATTCTATCATGTAATTCTCCTGCAGTTTCATCGTCGCCGATCTCAATTTTTTCCTGCAATAAAACATTTCCTGTATCAATTTCGTGCTGCAGTTTAAATGTGGTTACACCTGTTTCTTTTTCACCATTAATGATGGCCCAGTTGATCGGTGCGGCTCCGCGATATTGCGGTAATAGTGAGGCATGAACATTTATCGTTCCTTTGGGCGGCATGTTCCAAACAACTTCTGGTAACATCCGGAATGCAACGACCACTTGCAGATCTGCGTTCAGAGACCTTAATTCAGAGAGAAACTCCGCGTTTTTTAATTTTTCCGGCTGAAGGATCTTTAATCCATGTTTAACAGCGTATTTCTTTACTGGGCTTTCATTCATTTTCAGCCCGCGTCCTGCGGGTTTATCGGGCGCTGTAACAACACCAACAATAGCAAACCCTGCTTCTATCAACGCGTCCAGGCTGGACACAGCAAACTCGGGCGTTCCCATAAAAATGATTCCCGTTCCGGAATTTGGATTTTGGATTTTGGAATTTTGATTCATCATTGCAATCTAGAATCTAAAATCTGAAATCAAAAATGAAAACTATTCGAAATCAGGATAAAGTAGGTATTTTTTCCGGATGGCTTTAAATCGTATTAACCCGGGTTCCCAGCTTTTGCGGATTTCATCATCGCTCATCCCGTCTTTTACCTGTTGCATCATGATATCATTACCGGCAAGACGATTGAAATGATTTGTTTTTAAGAAGAAACTATCCTTCCCCGGAAAAACTTTGTAAGCGTTCAACAGCCATTTTAGCTGGATACGGCCATTCACTTCTTTCAGCACTTTTTCCGGATTATCGTGTAAGTTCCATCCATAGCAAGTTTCAAAATAGTGTTTGGAGCTTTTTGCTCCTTCATTAGGTTTTGGAACAAATGAATAAAGATCCTTTGATAATAAAGGGTGGCCAAAAACTTCAAACGGTTTATCAGTGCCACGGCCTTCACTAAAAACCGTTCCTTCAAAGAAACAAGTGGACGGATACAAATAAATGGATTGTATCTCGGGCAAATTAGGTGAGGGTCTGACCGGTAAAACATATTTACTGTTGTGAGTATAGTTCTCGCATTTTATTACCTGGAAATGAAAAGCAGTATCGGCAGAATTTTCAGCCGTTCGGTAATAATCATATTTCTGATTGGCTTTTTCTGAAAGCCATTTTTCACCTGCTATCATGAAAGCGTATTCAGCGATGGTCATTCCGTAAACAACCGGCACCGGTTGCATCCCTACAAAGGATTTGAACTTTGGATCAAGTACAGGTCCGTCGACATAAAACCCATTTGGATTTGGCCTGTCGAGGATCATCAATGGCTTGCTGTTTTCCAACGCAGCTTCCATAAAATCCTGGAGAGAAGAAATAATCGTGTAAAAACGACATCCGACATCCTGGATGTCGAAAATAAGAATATCAATGTCCTTCAAATCGTCTGCTGAAGGTTTACGCTTATTACCATAGAGTGAAACTATAGGGACGCCCGTTTTTTGATCAACATTGTTTCCTACTTTTTCCCCCGCATCTGCCGTTCCACGGAAGCCGTGCTCAGGACTAAAGATCACTTTAATGTCAACCCCTAACTTTTTTAACGTATCAACCAAATGTGTATTGCCAACGGTTGAGGTTTGATTAGCAAAGACGCCAATTCGTTTTCCCTTTATTAGTGGGAGGTAAACACTTATCCTTTCTGCGGCGGGAATGATCTTGGCTTCCGGTTCGGGGTTTCCGGTTGCCGGTTGATTTTGACTTTCGGGCTTACTACTACCACTAACTCCTTGCTTTTTTTGTGTCGGACAATTTGTAAGGACAATGAGTAAAGAAAAGATCAAAGAGATAAAATTCATATGAATCATGTTAATCAGAGTAATCCGTGATCAATTAGTAATCTGTGGCCAAAAGTAACTATTAGATAGAGGAAATATTCAGATAGTTGCATGAAATAATGGGTTATCTTGCACTCCCCATTTTATATTCCATGAAGCGCAAGTCTTGCTCAGTAAAATTCTGAACGTTGAAGTGAGTGACCCGATGCAGGCTACAACGGAAGGTGAATAGTGGAATGAAAGTTGGTGAAATAATTTTAATTAAACAAACGATCATGCAAGAAGCAAAAAAGGGCGATAAGGTAAAAGTGCATTATCATGGCAAATTAACTAGCGGTGAGACATTTGATAGCTCAGCAGGACGTGAGCCACTTGAGTTTGAAATTGGCAGCGGCTCAGTGATCAAAGGTTTTGATGAAGGTGTTAGTGGAATGAAAGTTGGGGAAAAGAAGACGATCAACATCCCCGTCGATGAAGCCTATGGCCAACGGAGTGAAGACATGCTTATCGAATTTCCGAAGGATCGTTTTCCAAAGGATATGGAAATCAAAGAAGGAATGCAGTTGATGATGAGTAATGGCACCGGGCAAAATATACCGGTAATAGTTACCGAAGTGAAGGATGATGGTGTGATCCTCGATGCTAATCATCCATTAGCAGGCGAAGACCTGATATTTGATATTGAGCTCATAGAGATTGTGGGGGGGAAACCGTTGATAATTATGCCGTAATTTGATCAATTAAGATTGGTCAATGATCCATAAAAAATGCCTCTCCGTTGGAGAAGCACTTAGCTTGCGATAAACTTTCGTTGTTCTGTTAATTGACGGGTCTCCTCAGCCACCAACCCAGCCACAAGCCACAAATCCCCCAGGCAACAATGGCGTCAATCAAATGCCCTTTTATAGCTGACCACGTTACATTGTACCAATTGTGCTGCATATAAGGTTCCCATAAAAAACTGAATAAGCCCACGGCGATAGCGCCTGTAAAAATTCCGGTAAAACTTGGCAGACCACCGCGGACGAGAATAGAAATGAGCAGTACAACAAGTATGATGTCGACAATAAATCCTGTTATTATGGACGTTGTCATATTTGTACTCATGCTTTTAACATAGACGATCCGGGCCCAGGGCTTACCTTCATTTTGTTGCATAAGGTCCTGTTGCTGCTGCATGGTAGCACCCGGTTGTGTATTAGGTAACATGTACATGCCATCGTCAAGGTTTGAAGAACTAAGTGTGGAAAGCACCTGGTCCTGCGCCGATGTGTACTGTTCTTCACCTGAATGAATCCCGATCATGGTCCACGAAAGGAATTGCCAGGCAAAAACAATGATGGCTCCGACTAATGAGCCGATAATCCATTTTTTCATATAGCTGATTTTGGTTTTGGGTACAAAAGGTAGAAACTATCCTCGTCTTCTGCAAATGCAAATGGTCGTATATTCGACCTTCTTAACTTTTAATATGTTTGGAAAATACCAGTCAACGGTGCAGGACAGATTTATTCGCTATGTACAGATCGATACCCAGAGTGACCCTCATTCCTCAACAATTCCTTCCACTGAAAAACAAAAGAACTTAAGTCGGTTGCTGGTAGATGAATTAAAGCAGATTGGTATTAACGATGCGCACCTGGATGAATGGGGTTATGTATATGCTACGATTCCCGCAACTACGGACATTAAGGCGCCCGTAATTTGTTTTTGTGCACATGTTGATACCTCTCCTGATTCTTCGGGCTACGATGTAAAACCTATTATACACAGAAATTATAAGGGCAAGGATATCGTTCTTCCCGATGATCCTACGCAAGTGATTACTACCCGGGAACAACCTTATCTAAAACAAAAAATCGGGGAAGATATTATCACGGCGTCTGGTAAAACATTGTTAGGCGCAGACAACAAAGCGGGTGTTGCCATCATAATGGACCTGGCAAATTATTTGGTCCAGCATAGTGAAGTAACCCACGGCACAATTAAAATTTTATTCACTCCTGATGAAGAAATAGGTCGCGGTGTCGACAAAGTAAATATTCAAAAACTGGGAGCAGATTTTGGCTATACGCTGGATGGCGGTGAAAGAGGGGCATTTACCGATGAGACCTTCAGCGCAGACGGGGTAGTGGTGACTTTTCACGGAATCAGCGAACATCCCGGTTATGCGAAGGGAAAATTAGTAAACGCATTAAAAGTGGCAAGTGCATTCCTCGATCTATTGCCGAAGGAAGAATTCTCTCCTGAGAGCACTGAGGAGCGAGAAGGTTTTGTACATCCTGTTTATATAGAAGGCATGGCGGAAAAAGCTAAGGTGGAATTCATCGTTCGCGATTTTGAAACAAGGAATTTAAAACTTCATGAAACGAGACTCGAACAATTTGCCAGGCAAGCGGCGGGAAAATATCCTGGTTCCTCCTATGAGTTTGAAGTAAAGGAACAATACCGGAACATGAGAGAAGTGATAAGCAAATATCCGCAGATTGAAAAGTGTGCTGCTGAGGCAATGCAAAGAGCTGGCGTCAGATTTAAGAAGCAAAGTGCACGAGGAGGAACTGATGGATCACGCTTATCGTTTATGGGTTTGCCCTGTCCCGATATTTTTACGGGGGAAATGGCTTATCATGGCAAACATGAGTATGTGAGCATACAGGATATGGAGAAATCTGTTGAGGTCCTGGTAAATCTTGTCCAAGTTTGGGTTGAAAGCACTCCCTTGACGGAAGAGAAAACTCCATTGTAGTTTATCGTCAATCATTAATAGTTGTCTTTGAAGAATCCTTTTGTTCTGTTTCTTTCATTTTTGATCTTTCATTTTTCTTTCTCGCA
>DASYSW010000590.1:0-21170 GCA_036002905.1 Chitinophagaceae bacterium | reverse complement strand
AATTGACTTCACTTAAGGTCAGTGAAGTTCAAAAAATGTTAGGAAGAAAACTGACATTTAAAGAAAAGGTATCATTCGTGATTCTAAAGCATGCATCCGCACGAAAAGCCCAAAGCAATAAGGGAAGCACCGCGTTGGGGTTTGGCATTGCAGGCCTGGCCATCTTGCTCATGGGATTGTTTGTTCCATTCTTAATATGGCTGGCGCTGCCCGTTGGCATTCTCGCTATTGTTCTCGGAAACAAAGCGAAAAGACAAGATCCTTCAGATAAAAAGGCTCACACAGCCGTTACCCTGGGTTGGGTCACCGTGGGTGTTTTTACATTAGTCCTTATTGCGGCGGTTATTATCCTCAGTAGTAATGATTGGTATTGATGATAATAGCGATGAAGCTTTATTAAATTCAGTATCATTGTAGCTAATTACAGTTGTAGATGAACGTTCCAACGATGGCTGAGTTATTCGCGAGGGGGGAATCACCTGAAATATTATTTTGGGTCGGTTGCTCGGGTAGTTTTGACCAGCGGGCACAGAAGATCACGAGAGCGTTTGCAACTATACTTGAAAAGGTTGGGATCAACTATGCCATCCTTGGGAAAGAAGAAATGTGCAATGGAGATCCGGCACGCAGAGCCGGCAACGAGTTTTTATTCCAAATGATGGCCTATCAGAATATCCAGGTCTTAAATAACTACGGGATAAAAAAAATTGTAACTGCCTGCCCGCATTGTTTTAATATTTTAAAAAACGAATACTCTGCTTTAGGCGGCAACTATGAGGTCATTCATCATTCGGTATTTCTTCAGCAATTGATCGATGAAGGAAAAATAAAACTCAAAGGAGGTGGATCATTTAAAGGGAAAAAGATAACCTATCATGACAGTTGTTACCTGGGCAGAGCGAATAATATTTACGAAGCCCCCCGAAAAGTCCTCGAGGCCCTGGATGCAGAGCTGATCGAGATGAAGCGCTGTCGCAGCAATGGATTGTGTTGTGGCGCAGGGGGTGCGCAAATGTTCAAGGAAGAAGAAAAAGGAACAACAAGGGTAAACTTCGAAAGAACAAATGAAGCGATTGCCACAGGTGCGCAAGTCATTGCCGCCGCCTGTCCCTTTTGCAATACAATGCTCACTGACGGTGTAAAAAATGCAGAAAAGGAATCAGAAACGAAGGTGATGGACATAGCCGAGCTAATTGCCCAGAGTTTATGATTTCATTCATTTCCACATAAGCTTTGTGTTTGTACTTTTGTAACATGAATTTTGAATACAAACATCTCCTCGAAGACGATTTTGATCCTGGCTCAAGAGTGTGGGTATACCAGTCAAGCCGGTTGTTTGCCTTGAGTGAAGCTTTGCAGATCGAAGAAATGATCAACCAGTTTGCGCAAAATTGGCTGTCACATGGCGTTCCTGTGAAAGGCGCCGCTTATTTACTTTTTGGACAATTTGTGGTGTTGATCGCTGACGAATCCGCCACAGGGGTTAGTGGATGCAGTACAGACAGCTCAGTGCGGGTGATCAAAGAGATTGAAAGAGTATTTGGAGTAAATATGTTCGACAGGTTGGCCCTGGCATTTATTATTAAAGGCAAAGTGCAAATATTGCCGATGCCTCAATTGAAATACGCCGTTGAACAGGGATTTATTACTGCTGATACGTTATTCTTTAATAACGTTGTATTGACAAAGGAAGAATTGGAAAATAACTGGATCATTCCTGCAAAGGATAGCTGGTTGGCGAAAAAAATTTCGTTCCCAAATACAGTTTCGTAAATTAGATTTATGCGGAAGTAGCTCACCTGGTAGAGCGAAAGCTTCCCAAGCTTTAGGTAGCGGGTTCGAGTCCCGTCTTCCGCTCAATTAGTAGCTCACTTTTAGTCAGGGCTCAACGGGGTTGAGTGCTCTGACTCGCCTACTCTATGTTATTTTATCTTTCACGAGACTGATTTCTGAATAGTTATTCTAAAAGGATGGGTTATGGCTGCTAATCTTAAAATAGGAATTTCCGGAAAAAGACATGTTGAACCTGATCAGTTCAGGTATGTGGCTGATGAAATTGAAAAAAAAATCAATTGTATACTTATCCAACATAACGTAAAGACATTTATCGGCTATTCAGGCCTGGCATCAGGTGCCGATTCAATTTTTGCCGATTTAGTGATAAATAAATTTAAAATGCCCCTTCATGCAATACTTCCTTTTTCACCCGATGAATATGAAAAGGACTTTAATGTAAGGTCTGATCGTGAAAAATTGGAGGCTTTATTGAATGGAGCAACCAAAATTCATGTTCTGTCTAATGAAACCCCAACCAATCAACAAGAAAAGAATAAGGGCTATTTCGAACAGGGTGTATGGATGGTAAACCATACAACGGAAATGATTTTTGTTTGGGATGAGCTAAAACCCGCCGGTCATGGAGGCACGGCAGAAATAATGGGATATTATCATCACCACAAGAATAAAAACAATGTTCCTTATATAAAAATTAAGCCGAAACAAGAAGACTTGTTGTACAACAGAATTGTTAGAGAATTCGAACAGGCTAATGAGGATGCGATTGCCAAAAGAGATATCTTTAAGAATGTATGGAAATCGGTGATTTTTTTTAGTTGGTTGGCTGTGAGTTTATTTGCCTTTAAAGTGGCATATCGGCTAGAAGGAAAGACTGAACTTATTGTAATGGTAATTGAATTTGTCTTGATTTTCACCGTTTTTATTCTTTTCGCGGTAGCACGTAAAAAAGATTTTCACGGCACGTATTTAAAAAACAGGCTGAAGGCAGAATCTTTCCGATTACTTCTTTGCTTTTACAATGCAGCCGTGAATGTAAATCAACGGTTCGTTTCGTCCGAAAAGAAGGGGATCATTTCGAAATTTGTACAACAAATAAACGACTCAAATAGAAAGACCAATTACCTATCGCCCTGGTACGCCTATTATGTAATAAGATCTCTCATCTGTCAACAAATAGATTATCATTCAGAACGCCTACAAAGTATAAGTAAAAAACCGGAATGGCTTGAAAGGGTAAATTTGTTGGTAGGGCTCCTTTTCTTAGTCAACCTAACGATCCATCTTTTCGACGTTACTTTCCTTTTCATTACCGGAAGCGCCGCCATCCCCTTTTACAATGATGAACTAGCAATTTTTTTAAGTATCTTTTTGCCAGCTACTTATGCTGCCATCGAAGGTACCTTGCACTTTCAGGAATGGAAAATGCTGAAAAGATGTTCAGAGGAAGCAGCAAAAGATCTGACTGAGTGCTTAAAGCAATTCCATGCCCCATCGGAAAACAAACAAGGCGAACTTTTTCTTTTAAGACAAAAAGAAATATTGGTAGATGTGAGCAGAATTATGATAGCAGATAATAATAACTGGCAATTAACTCTTTTAGATTCAAACAATTATATGCTTATTCTATAACCACTTGCAACTAACGTGAGACCCAAACCTCCCCTGCCAGACTGTCACAAACTGAAGCCTTTTGATTATCTTTGCCGTCCAATAAAATTACGAGGTAATTTATTTTAAGATGCTTGATCTCACAGGAAATAAGACGCATGATGAAAGTCGCCAGGGAGAGGCGATTTCTCCCTTTGGTGGTGATGCTAATGAATACCCCCGACTGTTTTATATTGAAAGCTATGGCTGCCAGATGAATTTCTCTGACAGCGAGATCGTTGCCTCCATCTTGAATGGCGAAGGTTTTGGCGCTACCCGCAACTATGAGGAGGCTGACCTGGTCTTGATCAACACCTGCTCCATCCGCGAGAAAGCTGAACAAACAGTCCGCAAAAGGCTGACCGAATTCAAAAAACTCAAGCAAAATAAACCCGGCATCCTGGTGGGCGTTCTGGGATGTATGGCAGAAAGATTGAAATCAAAGTTTCTCGAAGAAGAACAATTGGTTGATATCGTGGTGGGCCCCGATGCCTATCGCTCATTGCCGGTCCTGGTGGAGGAAGCCCAAACAGGTCAGAAAGCAGTCAACGTTTTACTAAGCCGTGATGAAACCTATGCGGATATTTCCCCGGTTCGCCTGGACAGTAATGGTGTAACAGCATTTGTCAGCATCATGCGGGGCTGTAATAACATGTGTTCATTTTGTGTAGTGCCATTTACAAGGGGCAGGGAACGTAGTCGTGATGCCGTTTCAATTGTAAAAGAATGCCAGGATCTTTTTGACAAAGGATACAGGGAAGTTACCCTGCTTGGACAAAACGTCGACAGCTACTACTTCGTTGATGACGCAAACGATGAGATCGTCACGTTTGCAAAGCTGTTAGAAAAGGTCGCCCTCATCTCTCCGTCGCTCCGTGTTCGTTTTTCTACTTCCCATCCAAAAGACATAACAGATGACGTGTTGCATACGATTGTGAAGTATGAAAATATTTGCAAGTATATTCATTTGCCAGTTCAGAGCGGCTCGACGAGAGTGCTTCAACTAATGAACCGCACTTACACAAAAGAATGGTATTTAGCCAAGGTGGACCGTATTCGCGAGATCATTCCCGACTGCGGAATAAGTTCTGACGTGATCGCCGGGTTCTGCACAGAGGCTGAGGAAGATCACCGTGAAACCCTGGAGGTGATGCAGTACAGCAAATATGATATGAGCTACATGTTCATCTACAGTGAAAGACCGGGCACGTTGGCTCAAAGGAGATACCAGGATGATGTTCCTGAAGAAATAAAAAAGAGAAGGCTTATTGAAATAGTTGGGCTGCAGAATCGTCTTTCATTTGAGAGTAACCGAAAAGATATTGGAAAAACATTTAAGGTCTTGATTGAAGGAGATAGCAAAAGAAGTGCAGATGACTGGATGGGCCGAAACACCCAGAACAAGGTGGTTGTATTTCCCAAGGGAAATTCAAACTTTAAGAAGGGTGATTATGTTATGGTTAAAGTGACTGATAGCACACAGGCAACACTATTAGGAAAATTAGATGAATAAGGAAGATACAATGACAGATATTCAAAGTATAAAAAACAGGTTTGGAATAATTGGCAACGCACCGGAATTAAACTATGCTCTCCAGGTAGCAGCTCAGGTTGCCAGCACCGATCTTACGGTATTGATATTTGGAGAAAGTGGCGTTGGGAAGGAAGCATTCTCGATGATCATTCACTCGCTCTCAGCAAGAAAACATAATCCATTTATCGCGGTCAATTGCGGAGCCATTCCCGAAGGAACAATCGATTCCGAGTTATTCGGCCACGAGAAAGGATCTTTTACGGGCGCCGTGGATAGCCGTAAGGGCTATTTTGAAACGGTAAATGGTGGAACTATTTTCCTTGATGAAATCGGTGAGATGCCGCTAGGCACGCAGGCAAGATTACTTCGCGTGCTGGAAACGGGCGAATTCATACGAGTAGGATCATCGAAAGTTCAAAAAACGGACGTAAGAGTTATTGCAGCCACCAATAAAGATCTCCTTGAAACAGTGAACAATGGTAAGTTCAGGCAGGATCTCTACTACCGGCTTAATACTGTTCCGATCAGGGTGCCGGCATTAAAGGACAGAAAAGATGATATTATTCTTTTGTTCAGGAAATTTGCGGTTGATTTTGCCGAGAGGTATAAAGCAGCACCAGTGCAACTCGAAGACGACGCTAAAAACCTGTTAATAAATTATTCGTGGCCCGGCAATGTGAGGGAATTGAAGAATATTGCAGAGCAGATATCCGTTCTTTCACAGGATAAACAAGTAAGCGCAAGAGAACTTACAAAATATTTACCTGAACATGTCAACAGGTTGCCCGTACTGCTACATACAAATGGACAGGGAGGGCAGGAATTTTCGAATGAACGAGAAATTCTTTACAAACTTTTCTTCGATATGAAGAAGGATGTAACGGAATTGAAAAGAATGTTCCTTGAAGTTTTGCAAAATCCGAATTTCGTGTCGCAAAATCCAAATCTCATGAATCAGTTGCAGGATTTGAAGGCACCGGAATTAATTCAGCCGATGAATCAACCGGTACTGCAACCTGTGCAACCAGTATTAATGCACAATGACGGCATACATGAACACGAAGAGGTGGAGGAAAGCCTGAACATCATGGATAAGGAAAAAGAACTGATCATTAAAGCTCTGAAAAAACACAGGGGCAAAAGAAAGGATGCGGCACTTGATCTCGGTATAAGTGAAAGAACGTTGTACAGAAAGCTAAAGGAATACGATATTGAGGAGTAAGCGAAAAAATCAAAATTCAAAAGTAAAAGTGCAGGTGAGATGGTTTTGATTTTTCACTTTTTACTTTTGACCTGGAAATAGAAATGCCTGTCACCAAGAAAATATTTCTCCTGCCACTTATCTGCGCCTTTTTTGCGGCAGCATTTATGAATAGCAATTGCAAGGTGTCGTACAGCCTGCATGATGTTTCGATTCCGGATTCCATAAAAACAGTCAAGGTAAATTTCATTGAAAACAGAGCCCGGTATGTAAATCCCCGTTTGAGTCCGACACTTACTGACAGGCTTCGACAAAAAATAGTTGGCCAAACAAGACTTACACAAACAAATGGCGACAATGCTGATTGGGAAATTAGCGGTTATGTAAGTGATTATACAGTCAGCACTTCCGGTATCTCGCAACAACAAACTTCTATTAACCGTTTGAACGTTTCTGTTCATATCACATTATTTAACAGGAAAGGTGGCGATCAAAAAGAATTCGACGTGAGTCATCCTTTTGATTTCCCCGCAAATCTAACCTTACAAGCAGCCGAGTCCCAGCTAAGCGATCAGATCATCCGTGACATGACGGATGAAATATTCAATCACGTTTTTTCTGATTGGTAATTGTATCTTGCAAGTATGGAGACCGTGACGGCGTTAGTACGATCAATATTTCACAAGGAATCGCTGGATGAGTGTAGCCTGGAAGAACTACAAGCTATGGCTCGTCAATATTCTTATTTTACACCGGTTCAATTCCTGCTTGCTGAAAAATTAAGGACAACAGATGAAAATTTATATAAAGAACAATTGCAAAAACTTTCCCTGCATTTCAATAATCCTTTGTGGCTTGATCATTTATTAAATTCATATAAAACAGAAGAACCGGTTGTATCGGCAATTGCAGAAATTCCTGAGACCGGAAATGAAGAAATAATCGAAACGGTCAATGAAAATATCCCACAGCAAGCGACTGTAGCTATAGAGCAGGGAGTTCGCGAACAGATAATTGATGAAGTTGAAACAAACACAGCGACTGAAAGGTTCCAACCGTTGGGGGATGAATTTTCTGGAAAGGATAAGGAACCCGCCGAACATTTATCTGAAAATAATACAGACGTTGAAACCGAAAATCCTGACCCGTTGGAAGAAACTAATCAGCTGTCAATATCGGTCTCCCCCCTACCCGATCTGGATAAGGAACCAGCGGAAACGGAACTTACCTTTCAACCTTACCATACAGTTGACTATTTCGCATCGCAGGGCATTAAATTTATTCCTGAAGAAAAGCCTGTCGACCGCTTTGGTAAGCAGTTAAAAAGCTTCACCGAATGGTTAAAGACCATGAAGCGCCTACCCCAGTCCGAAATTCCAAAAATTGCAGACCTTACTTCGGATGAAAAAGTGGAGCAAATGGCGGAACATTCTATCGACCGGGGTGAGATCATCACTGAGACCATGGCGGAGGTTTGGATCAAGCAGGGAAACAGGGAAAAAGCTATTGAAACTTATAACAAATTAAGTTTGCTCAATCCCGATAAATCCGCTTATTTTGCATCCCTTGCGGAACAGCTAAAAAACAGTTGAATATGGTTATTTTATTCCTCGTTTTGATCATTATCATTTCATTCGTCCTGGGCTTTATTGTGCTGGTGCAAAACCCAAAAGGTGGTGGACTAGCGGGCAATATTGCAGGCTTCAGCAACCAGTTTATGGGGGTAAAACAAACCACTGATGTCCTGGAAAAAGGCACCTGGCTTTTTGCAGCTGCACTGGGCGTTGTTTGCCTCATTTCAAGTTTTTTTATCTCTGGTTCCTCTGCTGTTGAAGATAAAACCAAAAACATTGGCAACCCTACCCAACAGACCGCGCCGGCCCCTAGTCAAAATAATTCACCTGTTCAGCAACCTCCTCAGAAATAGATTTTTATAAAGTTTATAAACAGACCCTGTCAATCGGCAGGGTTTTTTATTATTTTGTTGTCAGCATTTGCCCTTGGCACACGTTTATTATCAATAAGCACCGATTTTTACAGTGCCGTTGATCATGGTAAAAACTCAATTTGATTCTATGAAAAAATGGATTGTCCTTGCTGCCGCTATTATTCTTCTTATTGCAGCATTCATTGTTTGGAAATTATTTGGCCCCGCTGTCAAACCGCCTGAAGAAAAATTTCTCTATATCCGCACAGGTTCTACCTATAATTCAGTAGTCGAAGACCTTTTGGATAAAAAGATCATCACTTCTGCCGAGGGGTTTAATCTTATTTCAAGAGCACTAAAATATAATATTGTCAAGCCCGGAAAGTATGAGATCAAAAAGGGAATGAACCTTTTTAATCTTGTGCGCATGTTGAAAAATGGAAGGCAATCACCTGTTGACCTGGTCATCATAAAATTCAGGACAAAGGAAGAATTTGCTGGTCGCATCGGCAGGGAATTTGAAACCGACTCGGCGCAAATGCTGGATTTTCTTAACAATAATGATTCGCTGGAGCACTATCACCTTGACACCAACACCTGGACCTGCGCCATAATTCCCGATACTTACAGGTATTTTTGGAATTCTACCCCCACAAAGATCTTCTCGAAATTGTATGAAGTCTCGCAAAATTTCTGGACAAATGAAAGAAAGCAAAGATTAAAAAATAACAACCTTACGCCTGAACAAGCGTACACATTGGCTTCTATTATAGAAGAGGAAACCAATCTCAGAACTGACAAGGGAAAAATCGCAAGTGTTTATCTGAATCGGATCGACAAGGGTATTTCGCTACAGGCTGATCCCACGATAAAATTTGCAATGAAAGATTTTGGATTAAAACGCATCTATGAAAAATATTTAACTGTTGAATCACCTTATAACACTTATACAAATAAAGGCCTGCCTCCCGGCCCGATTTGCACGCCGTCTGTTGAAACGCTGAAGGAAGTGATCAGCGCCCCTAAAACAGATTATATTTATTTTGTGGCCGATAGTGATCTGAATGGTAGCTCTGTCTTTACGTCGAACTATAAAGATCACATGAAGTACGCAAAGTTGTATCAGCAGGCATTGAATAAACAAGACTCAATAAAGAAGGCCAGGGAGAATATGCAGTAGTGTTAACTTTCACCAACATACGCGAACGGGTTGCGTCAACTTTCCCTGCGAACTGGTTGATCAGGCAAAGTCAAAAAATTCGTTTACCCGGCTTCCAGGGAATTCCTCTTTATGACGTTTTAAAATTCTTCTTTCAGCAGATACGCAAGGTTGGCATCACTGAACGCGCGGCCGCGATTTCCTTCAACTGTGTGATGGCCATTCCGCCGATCATCATCTTTTTATGTACCCTCATCCCCTACCTCCCGATCTCAAATGAGTTTGTCCGCCAGCTTCATGGACTGATCCGTGATGTGATCCCCGGTGAAAAAAATAACTCAGCGATAATAAAATTTATTGACGACATCATCAAAAAGCCAAAGAATGAGCTTTTATCGTTAGGGTTCTTACTGGCACTTTTCTACTCTTCTAATGCCGTAATTGGAATCATGCGGGCCTTCGATAAGAATTATATCGGCTTTAAAAAAAGAAAGATGATAAACCGGAGAGTGACGGCTCTTCAATTGACTTCTGTTCTGTTTGTCCTTATGTTCGCTTCATTATTAGTATTGATTATGCAAAGCTCCGTGTTAAAATTATTTGGCCTCAAAAGTATGCTGGTGCGACAGGTCATCGGGTATGCGAGATGGGTGGTGATCGTATTTTTGTTTTTTAGCTCCGTTTCGTTTATCTATCGGTATGCACCATTTGTTCATAAACGATGGAGACTGATCAATCCCGGCTGTATCCTGGCTACAACCCTGATGCTTTTGTTTACTATCCTTTTTTCTTATTGGGTAAATCATTTTTCTAATTATAATAAGTTGTATGGATCTATCAGCACGATCCTTATTCTCATGTTATTGATCTATTTTAACTCAGTCGTTTTACTGATAGGGTTCGAATTAAATGTGAGCATTAACTCCATCAAGCATGAGGCGGATGAGAGGAATAAATCAGAATTAAGCGGTAATAATACTGCCTGATTTTTGCTGTAAATTGGATCAAGTTCATGAGTTCCAAAAGTCCCATCAGTTTCAAACGACGACTGTTTACTCATGAAACCTGTCAACTTCCGGCACATCCGGAACCTTTGAAACCTTTTTGGAGCCTTTAAACTTTCAGGTATGAAAAAGACCTTTTTAATCCTGCTGCCAATCGTAGTCGCAGTTTCCCTCGCCTTTAAGTCTTCCATCGATCCATTGCCCATCGGTGCATCTCTCCCCAACCCTGATAAAAAAATGAAAGAGGTGTCGGGGAAGGAAGTTTCTTTCAAAGATGTAATGAATACAAAGGGATTACTGGTGATGTTTAGTTGCAATACCTGCCCGGTTGTACATGCGTATCAGTCCCGCACCGTAGAAGTCTGCAACTACGCAAGAAGTAAAGATATTGGAGTGATCCTGTTAAATTCAAATGAGGCATCAAGAGATGATGGCGATTCTTTCAGTGATATGAAGGACTACGCAAGCGAACAACGTTATACCTGGCCCTATGTTGTTGACGAAAAATCCGTCATGGCCAATGCATTTGGCGCGAACAGAACGCCTGAATGCTTTTTGTTCAATGCAGAAGGCAAATTAGTCTATCATGGAGCCATCGATGACAACCAAAACGGCCCTGACGAAGTAACCCGTAAACATCTCAGGATTGCTATAGACGAAATGTTACAGGGAAAGGATGTTGCGGTAAAGACAACGAGATCTGTGGGATGCACGATAAAGAGGCTTAGGTAAGATAAAGCCGGCATACAGAATTCTGAAGATAGAATACAAAACCCGTTGCGCGGTTTTTTTTTTGTGCTTTATGGAATATTTCGACCGTGGCATCACAAGTTAGTTCCGCTCATTCCACTACCACAGACTAAAAATATTCGCTTATGAAACTTTCATCATTTATCATTAATCTGCTCGTCATTGTTTTCTTCGCCCTGATCAGTTATGGACTAACCGGGAGCATTGCGGTAAAAAGCACGATGGGTATAATCCTTGCTTTGGTCAGCCTGGGCGCAACAATTACGTTCCTTTATTTACTGCCGAAACTCAAGGAGCAAGCTGAAGAAGAAACGACGGAAAGATATCCCGATTAATTTTTCCCTGGCGATAGCATCACCTGGATCTCCTTTTCCAGCTGCTCCTTCGAAAGCGGTTCCTCGAAAAATTTGTGATAGCCTGTTGAATTGTTCACAAAGAGACTGGAAGGCATCCCTCCTGTCCAGCTTGCATCAATTTTAGGGCAGAAATAATCTGCATTTGTTTCATTGAGCCATACAACAGGATAAAGCAATTTTAATTTCTTTGCCATGTCATTCACTTTAACCGGATAGGCCTCTTTCATATCAAGACTGACAAATACCAGCGAAACATTATTTGATTTATACTGGTTGGCCATTTGCTGGAAGTAAGGTATTTCCTGGAGGCAGGGCACACAAAACGTAGCCCAGAAATTCACGATGAGAGGCGTTTTACTTTCCTTGATCGTTTTCTCAAGTTCGGTGATCTTAATGGATCTGACGTTTTGCGCATTAACGAAAGTTCCGTTAAGGAAAAGCGCAATAACAATAATTGTTCTCATATTGTGTTCAAAGATAATCGTTACAAATTTTTTCTACCACGGAGACACGGAGGACACAAAGGTACGCGGAATTAACTCTGTGCAACTCCGTGAACGCTGTGGCTCTGTGGTTACGTTCCACTCCCGACCTTAGACTACACTCTTATAATTTAGGTATATTTATGGCCGATGAAATATCATTCGGTTCAAAACTATATCAATGGAAAGTTTGTGAACGTTGAGTCACAAAGAAGACTTGACATTATCTCCCCCATTGATGGGAACCACCTTTCTACCGTCCCGATGTCAACGGCGAAAGATCTTGATGCTGCAGTGGTCTCAGCTAAAGCCGCGTTTGCCATCTGGAGCAAATTCCCCATCAAAGAACGAGTACAGGTTTTCTTTCGTTATAAATATTTATTGGAAAAGAATCTGGAAGAGCTTGCCGAACTTGTCCAGGAAGAAAATGGAAAAACTTATAATGAGGCCGTTGCCGAAATTGAAAAAAGTATTGAGCTCACGGAATTCGCATGCTCATTACCTCAGTTGGTAACCGGTGAAATTCTGGAAGTAAGCAGAGGAGTGGAGTGCAGAACAGAACACGTGCCGCTTGGGGTCGTGGCCTCCATCGTCCCATTTAATTTCCCCTGCATGGTTCCGAACTGGACAATACCAAACTCTATTGCTCTTGGTAATTGCATGATCTTAAAACCATCAGAAAAAGTTCCGCTAAGCGCAGCAAGGTTGGCGATGTTGTTAAAGGCAGCTGGTTTACCCGATGGTGTCTTCAATATTGTTAATGGTGACAGCGAAATTGTAGAAGCTATTTGCAAACATCCGGGCATAGAGGCTGTTTCATTTGTTGGTTCAACAAGTGTTGCAAAAATTGTTTATCAAACAGCCACGCATGCCTTCAAAAGGGTTATTGCATTGGGTGGAGCAAAAAATCATTTAGTGGTGTTGCCGGACGCAAAAGAAGACCTTACTGCACAAAATGTCACGGCGAGTATGAGCGGTTGTGCGGGCCAACGTTGCATGGCCGCGAGTGCTATGGTTGGCGTCGGGGATGTTGACCATATCATTCAGAAAATTTGTGAGGAAGCAAAAAAGATCATCCCCGGAAAAAATTTGGGCGCCGTCATCAGCAAAGAAGCAAAAGAAAGAATTGAAAAATACATCACAGAAGCTGAGCAACACGGAGCGAAAATTTTAGTGGACGGTCGTGGTGCAAGAGTGGAAGGAAAAGAAAATGGAACTTATGTCGGTCCGACGGTCATTGATCATGTAAAACCTGATATGGCAGTTGCACGCGAAGAGATTTTCGGTCCGGTGTTAAGTATCATGCGCACGGAAACTGTTGACGAAGCGATCGCTATTGAAAATAAAAATCCCTACGGTAACGCAGCATCTGTGTTCACCCAAAATGGAGGCTATGCGCGATATGTCATAGAAAGAGCCAGCGCCGGCATGATCGGTGTAAATGTAGGTGTCCCTGTCCCCCGTGAACCTTTTAGTTTCGGAGGTTGGAATGAAAGTAAATTTGGAGTTGGTGATATCACAGGAAAAAGCTCCATTGAATTTTGGACAAAATTGAAAAAGAGCACTACCAAGTGGAATCCGGAAGCCGGAGTTAACTGGATGTCCTGACTCCTGGTAAATTTTATAAGGTTAAGGCATTGCTCTCACTGATTCCACGGACGACACAGATTTGTCGAGTAAATATCTGTGAAAATCTGCGGAATCTGTGCCCCACAAACCCTTTTCATAACACCTCATAAACCATCCCTCACTGTTTTGTAAATTGCCTACTTCTTAAAGAGATTGATTGTACTATGAAAATCATTGATACGACGATATACTTATCAGCATCTGATCTATCGACGCACATGAGTTGTAAACATGCAACGTTTCTCAACTTACAACTGGCACGAAAGCTCATTTCACCACCGCATGTTTATGACAATCCCTCCTTGCTGGCGCTGCAGCAAAGAGGAGAAGACTTCGAAAAAAATTATATATCCCATCTAAAAGCATCGGGAAAAACGGTTGTTGAAATAAGTAAGGGCAATACGAACGAGGCTGCAGGCCAAACTCTCGATGCCATGCGAAATGGCGTCGATATTATTTACCAGGCAAGGCTTGAACTCGGTGCCTGGAATGGCTGGGCGGATTTTCTAATAAAAAGAGGTGACAGGGCAAGCACATTTGGTGACTGGTCGTATGAAGTCATGGATACCAAGCTGTCAAAAGAAACAAGACCAGGAGCCATTTTACAAATCAGCCTTTACTCTGAAATGCTTGAGCAGGTCCAGCGTAGTAAGCCGGAATTTATGTATATCAAAAATCCGGCTGGAGAACATAAATACCGAATCGATGATTTCGCGGCCCATTACCGACTAATGAAGAAAGATCTTTTACAATCAATCAATCATCCACAAGAAAGGTATCCCGATCCTGTGCCCCATTGCGATATCTGTAAATGGTGGACCGTTTGTAACAAAAGGAGACGTGATGATGATCATTTGAGTTTCATTGCCGGAATGGGAAACATGCAGATGAACGAGGTTCGGAAATGGGGAGTGACAACTTTGGAGTTGATGGCAGAGCTCACTCTGCCTTTAATTCACAAACCCGAAAGAGGCAACGTGCAAATCTTCGAAAAATTATCACACCAGGCGCGTCTTCAACATCAATGGCGAACGATAAATCGACCTGTTTTTGAATTATTGCCCTTGCAGGAGGATGTTGGCCTTTATAAATTACCCGAACCTTCAGAACACGATATCTTTTTTGATTTTGAAGGTGATCCTTATGCGGGTGACACTGGTATCGAATACCTGTTTGGATGGTACTACCGCGACGACTATTATGATCTGTGGGCCCATAATGATGCAGAAGAATTGAAGGCGCTGAACAAATTCATGGATACTGTAATGGATATATGGAAGCAGGATGACAAAATGCATATTTATCATTTTGGTGCATATGAGCAAAGTGCGCTGAAAAGGTTAGTCGGCAAATATGCAGCAAGGGAAGATGAGCTTGATCGCTTATTAAGAGCCGGGGTATTTGTGAACCTCCATGTTATTACGCGACATTCTGTAAGAGCCGGAGTTGAAAGTTATTCGTTAAAGGACCTCGAAAAACTTCATGGCTACCTGCGCATACGGGATCTGCGATTGGTTGCTCAAAAAAAAGTACTATATGAAGGGTTACTTGAAAGCGGTTATTTTGATACTATCGACGATGAAACGATCGCAGTAGTAAAAGATTACAATAAAGACGATTGCATTTCAACAAAGCATTTGCGCGACTGGCTTGAAAAACTTCGGCAGCAGTTGGTCGATGAAAAAAAAGACATCCCGCGTCCGGCAAAAGAAGACGAAAATCCTTCGGAAAATATTACCGCGCATCAACAAAGGATACAACCGCTTTTCGACGAGCTAACAAAAGGAGTGTCATTCGAAAAAAAAGAACGCGATTCGGAGCAACAGGCGAAATGGCTATTGGCAAACATGCTTGATTGGTACCGAAGAGAGGAAAAATCCTTGTGGTGGGAACACTATAGATTAAAAGAAATGGCGGACGATGAGTTACTCGAAGAAAAAACTGCCATTTCCATGTTGAAATACACGGGTAAAAGAGAACCTATAGCAAAGAGTGTGATTGATTATTATCAGTTCCCGGGCCAGGAGACCGAGATCGACATCGGAGATAAGGTAAAATACAAAGGCGACCACATTGGAACGATTGTTTCCCTCGACAATACAAGATGCATTCTTGGTTTGAAACGCGGGATGAAGCTCAAAGATATTCATCCTGCACATGTAGTTCATCTTGAAATAATAAAAAGCACAGAGAAAGAAGAATCGATCATTCGTTTTGCACAATATGTTATTCAAAATGGATTAACAGCACCAGGCCGTTACCAGGCCGGCAGAGAACTCTTATTAAGGTCAATCAAACTACCAATTGATCCGCTGCAAATAGTTGAAGGGTCAACTCCTTCCATCGTACAAGTAACGCACCTGGAAAATGATGTTTTGCCCATACAAGGTCCACCGGGTACGGGTAAAAGCCACACTGCTGCGCAAATGATCGTTTCACTGATAAGGGCCGGAAAAAAAATTGGTATTACTGCACTGGGTCACAAAGTAATCACCGAATTGTTGAAGAAAGTAAATGCCGCCGCAGTAACGGAAAAATTAAATGTAAGGATTGTACAGAAAGTTCGTGAACTAACCAATAGGAATGATCCGAAATGGATAGAAACTGTAGACGATAACAAACTGGTATTGGAATGTATTCAACAAGGATTTCACATAGCGGCTGGCACTTCGTTCATGTGGGCAAGGCAAGAATTCTTTGAATCAGTTGATTTTCTTTTTGTGGATGAAGCGGGACAATTATCCTTGATCGATACACTTGCTCTTTCACATGCCGGGAAAAATCTTGTATTAATGGGGGATCCACAGCAATTGAAGCAACCGCAAAAAGGAAGTCACCCGGCAGGAACCGAAGTGTCAGCACTCGAGCACATTTTACAAGAGAAAAAAACTATTTCCGAAGACCAGGGTTTGTTCCTTGAAACTACCTGGCGCATGCACCCCGCAATAAATGCCTATATATCGGAGTTGTTTTATGATAATAGGCTTCACCCAAAAGCGGAAACAATGAACCAAAGACTCGAAGGGAGTCCTTTCTATCCGGAGCCCGGCTTGTATGTAGAACTAGTACCGCATCAAGGCAATCAAAATAGTTCGGTGGAAGAAGTAGAAAAGGTCGTTTCCATCGTCAACAGTCTTCTCGGTGGCAACGTCTGTTGGATAGATAGCAATAACCAGAGACATAAAATGACATTTGATCACATCAAGATCATTTCTCCATATAATGCGCAGGTTGAAAAGTTGAAATCCATTTTACCCGGTATCCAAATTGGAACGGTTGACAAATTCCAGGGACAGGAGGCCCCCGTGATCATTTTTTCAATGGCTACTTCTACACCGGAAGATGCTCCACGTGGTATGGAGTTTTTGTATAGTTTGAACCGGTTTAATGTTGCAGTTTCGAGAGCTCGGGCAATATTTATTTTAGTCGTAAGTCCTTCTTTGTTTGACCCATCATGCAAATCCACACAACAGATGCAATTGGCCAATTCATTGTGCAGATTGAAGGAGATGGCCAAAACGAATCAGTAATGAATGATCAGTGATGAGTACTCATTACTCATCACTGCCGTCGTAACCATGAAAATTCTGGTTCTATGGAAATATTATTTGACAAGCATTTCAGGACTTTATAGTCCATCCGATTTCAAGTCAATTTTAGAAAATAAGAACCATCTTGGGACTTAATGTAGCCGGGAGACGGTACGACGATAAGAGAGACACAAATCCACTTAACGCCTTCCCGTCTTTCCAGCATAAAAAATGTCTTGGACGCTACTCATTACTCATCATCTTGCGGCTATCGCGTTATTTACTCCCAAATTTTTCTCTGTAAATTATTCTAAACGTATATTGCCAGATAGTACCATGAAATCAACCGAACTAACTGCAAAACCACATTATCTAATACTTGATGGACTGCGAGGAGTAGCTGCCGTGATGGTTGTTGGGCTTCACATCTTTGAGGCCCATTCCACGAGTCCTCTTGACCAGATCATCAACCACGGATATCTTGCCGTCGATTTTTTCTACGTGCTCTCCGGCTTCGTCATTGGCTATGCTTATGACGACCGGTGGGGTAAGATAAGTATCGGCGATTTTTTCAAACGTCGTCTGATCAGGCTTCATCCCATGGTCATTATGGGCTCGATCATTGGTGCAATAGGCTTTTATTTCCAGGGCGGAGCACTATGGCCGCTGATAAATAACATACCTGTATGGAAGATGCTTCTTGTAATGGCAGTAGGATTTACCATGATCCCATTACCACCATCAATGGATATACGGGGCTGGTTTGAAAGTTATCCTCTAAATGGGCCAGCGTGGACTCTATTCTACGAATACATAGCGAATATTCTTTACGCCGTTGTGATAAGAAAATTCTCAAGAACAGCACTTGCAATCCTTGTATTCATCGCAGCTTGTGCTCTTATACATCTCGCAGTAACGCGCGGAGAAGGCGATCTCATTGGCGGTTGGTCACTTGAGCCGGAACAACTGCGCGTCGGCTTCACTCGTTTGATGTATCCGTTTTTTGCGGGGCTATTGCTCTCTCGTGTCGCAAAGCTAACATATATCAAGAATGCATTTCTTTGGTGCAGCCTCCTGGTCATAATTGTTCTTTCGATACCCCGGATAGGTGGCACGACTCATTTATGGATGAATGGCCTTTATGAGGCTTTAATAATCATCTTCATCTTCCCCCTGATCGTGTATATGGGAGCCAGCGGTAACGTTAAAGGGAAAAACGCCAACCGGCTCTGCAAATTCTTAGGTGATATTTCTTACCCAATATATATCACACATTACCCTTTTATCTATATCTACACGGCATGGGTCCGGGATAATAAAGTGTCCTTGCAGGACGGATGGCCTTTTGGACTACTTGTCTTTATTTCGGCAATAACCATTGCCTTTGTCTGCCTGAAATTTTATGATGAACCAATACGGTCCTGGTTAAAAAGGAAAGTATTATCGAAAGATAGTTAGGGTTCATTCTTTCAATTAGCTTGCTTCTCCCGATAAATTCGGATAGCAATAACGAATCAGGAGAATAAACTTTCATTGATTTGATGCCTGTTGTAAGTCGGGAAATTCATCATCAGGTGTGCTTTTTGGCATGTCCACCAGTTTTCCGGAAATATCGTTAAGCGTTTCCCAGTGCATACGGCTACATATTTCCAGCCAAAGATTAGAGTAATGGATATTGGCTTTGTATTCTTTGTCCTGGTGAAAAAGAGATTGTTTAGTATACCCGATTAATTCAATGTCCATATAAAATGGAATAAAGTTGTCGAGCATCCAGGACGCATCTTTGCGGTTATCAAGGTATTCTTTGTGAAGTGGCTTGTGCGCCTGGACCATATTATAAAAGCTCAGCGTCTTCTTTGCCAGGTGACCATCCTGTTGCAATTCATCCATCAATAGATTATTGCAATAAATGGAAAGCGGGGCTGGCAGATTGGGTACGAGTATGAGGTCTGATGCCTGGAAAATATTACTATGTAAAAGAAACCGGCCGGGTGAACAATCCATTACGCAAACATCATAATCATCCTCTACTTCTTTCAGTACGATTCGTATCAGTTCGTTGTTTGTGAAATTGACAGTCGTCATTTTGGATGCATGGTTCATGAACTGGTCTGAAAAAAAAGCATCATTGCTGATCACATCTATCTGGTAGCTCTCTGTAGAATGGATCACATCATAAATGGTAATGTATTTTTCAAACAAGCGGCCATGGGTATGGTTATTACGATTCTGGCGGCCGAAGAAAAAACTACTGCCGCCTTGCGGATCGAGATCCCAGAGCAGGACGCTCAAACCTCTCTTGGCAAGAAAGCAGGCAAGATTTACAGATGTGGTGGTTTTTCCAACGCCTCCCTTGATGTTGTATACGGCGATCTTTTTCAGAGGATATTGCGATCTTTTTTCAGGAGTCGAAGCTAATGACAAAATGGTCTTGTTAGCTAATAAATCGCTGACTTCTTCTTCACATTAGCAGGTACTGTAGTAATTATGATAAGTAAAAAAACTTTGGATCATCGGAATGCTCCACTGTCATGTCGTGTTGTTCTGCATTCAAGGGGAAACTATCCCTTATATTCGTAGACTTACTGCGAGTAAAGTCCGGTTCCTGCTCCCCTGGAACACACAGGATACAAAGGTTATTTTTTCAACCCCTCGCTTATACATTTCATCCCGCTCATTTGCCAATTCATGAATAACACTATTTCCTTCGCCTCCTTGTTTTCCTTTCTTTATTGTATTAAACCTTATATTATGAAACACGTGGTAAAAGGAGGCATACTTGCAGTTGTGGTCATTTGCCTGTATGCCTTTATCACAGTCATTGCAAGTGCCTGATAAAGCACGGCCCACCGGCAGCCAACAAGCCGGTTTTTCTCAACTTAAATCAACTAAGCGTATGAAAATCCTTTCGACTTCCATTTTATTTGTTGGAATCGTAA
Organism: Chitinophagaceae bacterium; assembly: GCA_036002905.1. Classification (GTDB taxonomy): domain Bacteria; phylum Bacteroidota; class Bacteroidia; order Chitinophagales; family Chitinophagaceae; genus VBAU01. Next base: position 1,215 of record DASYSW010000590.1, on the reverse strand, counting down.
GCGCTGCCGTCTTCCTCTCACAATGCGACCAGGTTTCCGCTGATAACAAATCAGTTCAAAAAGACACGGTAAGCATTGCCTTTGCCGGCTTTGGAACCCAGGTAAAATGGGGAGAGCACCTGGTAACCGTGAGTGCCTGCCATGATTGTCATACTCCCAAAAAAATGACAGATCATGGTCCTGACATTGACAGCAGCTTACTTTTATCGGGTCATCCTTCGCAATCGGATGCACCCGAAGTGAATCGTCCAGAACTGGAAAGTAAAGGCGTTGTCGCAACGACTGACCTTACTTCGTGGGTCGGCCCTTGGGGTATTTCTTATACGGCCAACTTAACTTCTGACGGAACAGGTATAGGGAATTGGAAAGAAGAGCAGTTTATTTATGCAATAAGGAACGGAATAATGAAAGGCTTAGCTGGGTCGAGACCAATGCTGCCTCCTATGCCGTGGCAGATGTACAGAAATATGACGGACGATGAATTGAAAGCCATTTTTGCTTATTTGAAAACAACAAAACCGGTCCACAACATTGTTCCGCAGCCGAGACCACCGGTTTCAGCAGAAAAAATAAGAAATTGACGCGTTCAATTGATAGCTACATTGACAATTCAAAATCGGCAGCCATCACAAATTATTCCTACGATAAGGATTTGATCAAAAGAAAGATCCTGGACATTAAAATTGGTATTGAAAATCTCATTCAAACGGTTTGTTCCGAAAAATTCTTTGTTGATTGGTATGGTGCTTATGATATCAATCCTAAACACCTGGTTTATTGGGTTTGCGTTGAAAGTGATAAGATAAAAAATCAATTGTCGCAGGATGCAGAATTAATGTTTGCACTGAGAGAGCTTTCGGACAAACATCAATACCCTTCAGAATCCCAAAGATCTGTTCATATCGGTTTTGAATCCCAGGAAAACAGTGAACCGCGAGTCGAAAGGCAATTGGTACCATCATTTTAGGGACTCTATCCATGAAAGAGTTGTCGCTGCTTTTCGACATGGATACTATATTTTATGGTTAGAAAAAAACGAGATGCCCGATTCATTTAAGCTTAATTTGTACGAATTAAAAAGAAAAAAAAGTAATTGGTTCTGTACTTCTTACAAGTAAGTGAAGCGCTCATTTAAAGCAAACCCTGAGTTCTGAATATTCTCTCCAGCATTTCAAACAATTGGGGATGATTCATTTTTAAGAGATCGGGTTGTTC
>DASYSW010000589.1:0-5115 GCA_036002905.1 Chitinophagaceae bacterium | reverse complement strand
GCCCAGTCGTTTAAATTAAATGAAAGTAGATCCACATTTTTAACTTCAACTTCTTTTAGGAAATCTGGGTGCATTGGGTTAATCAATAAACTATGTTCATTAGGGAAAACATTAAGAGGTATTCGAATGGAAGGAACTTTTAAACACACGGAAGTATTTTCCTTCACCCACCCTCTACCAATATCTTGTGTTGTTCCTGGATAGGGTTTTACATCCCAATCTATCGGTAATGTTTTAACGTCAATGACTGAAGGTTCAGATTTTATGGAAAGAGAAAGTAAAGACCATTCGCTTGACATAACGGAACTTCCTTTTATACAAAGAAATTCTAAGATCACTAAACTGCAATGGGAGCCGGCATAAATAAGAGGGACACCTTTGGGATTCCACCTTGCTCCTCCCGAGCCAAATGCTAAGGGAGTACTTTCATGTTTTCGTTGAATAATTCGAAAATATTCGTGCATGAACTTACATCACGTTTCCGAATTCCAGAGCTTCAACAGCATCTTCAACGAGTACGACTCCATAAGGAGTGGATAATAAATCAATAGGCTTTTGATCACCAAGAGCAATGTTGGATTGGTTTAACCAATGTTTAAATTCATTTTCTCCGCCAAAAACATTAATGCCTTTTTGAATTAAGGTATCGAGTTCAACTAAATTTTTTGAAGGCAAGGAGCCCAATATAGTCTTGTCATCCCATCGGGAAATTGTTCTTTGCGAAACCCCAGTCAACCCGGCAATGTCATTGGATGTCAAAGCAAGAAAATTTAACAATGGTCGAACAGCTTTGTATTCTAACCCCTTGGCGATAATTTTATTCAAATCATTATAATTCCTTGCCTGGCGCACACTATGTATAAAGAACCCGAAGTGTGTGTTAAATTTTATAGGATGAGAACCTGTTTTTGGATTTTCTATAACGGCCTGTGCAAAAACCCCAGCTTCATTTCTCCTGACAATTCCCCCTCTCCTTTTCTTATGAATTCGAATAAGAGCAGGCTTTCTTTTAGCAATCTTTTTTGTGCTCATAAATAAATGACGTTTGGCTATCAAAGATACGCCAAATGGCTCGGTTTCCAAATATGGGGTTTAGGCACAAAACCCACTGGAGTCCACACCCAACCACGACCTATTCTGAAGAGGAAATCACAGGTTAATCTAGTTTTCTGGGTAAATAGGTTGAAGATTTTTTGTAATAATTGCTTCCTGAAGGTCTGTTTTTTTAATGTAAAGGAATTTATGATTTGATGATTCAAGACTGACATAAACAATTGATTCGTGGGAATTAAATCCTGTAACCTTGAATTTTGTTCCTGGCTCAATTGCCTCGTCGTCTCCAGGCCTGACAAAACTTTTACTAACCAGAAACACTGAATCTGAGTTTATACGAGTTTCAGGATATTTTATTTCGTTCTCGTGAATTCTTCGGACAGACATAAACACATGGTCGGTTTTTTTATTCCTCTCGTTAAATAAAATCAAGTGACATTTCATCAAATGGGCCATTGTTACTTGTACTTTAAAGCTTAGATCGAGAAAATCTATAAATGAATCAAAACGGACAACGATAGCGCCGATTCCAAAAGAGCCCTCTTGGGGGTTATTGTATTTGGTTTCGAGCAAATAATTTCGAATTAATTTAAAAACGCTACTTGATGTTCTTTTCGAGAAAGCAAACTTAAAATCCTTCTCTGCCTCCCTCGAAATTGCAAGTGACTCGCTATCATAATTCCAGACACCAAATTGACTTACATCATTAAGTAATCTCCAGAATTGGTCGCTTACCTTGGATATGCATTCCGGATAATTTATAGACCACCGGAGATACCAGCTTGCGCTATCAAACCCTATTTCAAAAGTACTCATTTTTTTAAGCCCTGAGATTTGGCATTCCATCCCTTGATACTCAAATTGATTAGGTAAATAGTAACCAGGGGTTCCCCATTCCTCTTGCTCAATAGTTTCAGCGGATGTTTCTAAAAGCAGGCACATATATTTTCCAAGTTCTGAACAATGTTGTTTTAACTTCTTCTCTCGTATTTTAAGTTCTTCGTCAGAGAAATGCCAACCATTGGCTTTTCCTTCTTTTAATTGAACGGAGAAGTAATCATTATATGAATCTATCGCTTGAGAGAAACGCAGATTCAGATCTTCAGCCGCATTCCCCAATTCTGGATTTCGTGAAATTATTTTTCCTTTATCCGGATCATTTGATTCTGCGGTTTTTAAGAAGGATATGAACCATCGTCCCGCTCGTTTTAAGATTTGATTGTAAGAATCCGTCGAAACATCATCTTCTACGATTTTGAAATCAAGTGCTTTCGCTATTGTCAGTCGAAGCACCAATGATTGACTAAAGAAATTTGATTCGTAGATAATAGAGTTCGGCTCATCTTTAAGGTTTGAGATATATTTATCATTACCAAGCATTTCAATCGAAATGATCATTGAGGGTGAAACAGTGTGCAACAATAAATATCCATTTTCTTTAGTTGTCTCATTATTTTTTTTGGGATTACTAATAAATAGGAAGCGATCCATAACGAAGTTGGTTTATGGTTAATAATTTAATTAGCTCAAAAATGCCATGAATGACAGACAACTTTGAGGAGTTTAAAATGTAATTCTAAGATTCAATTCTTCGCTCCTTTTAAAAAATCAGGCTGCGGCCCCTGAAACGTATAATAAAAGTTGAAAAATTCTGTCAAACTTCCTAGTGGGATAAATGGGAAATAAAATTGTAACCTATTAGGTTACAATCTAAAATTGATTACATTTGCATCATGATGAAGTCACGCTTACATAGTTCATATCGCCAACTACAGCCCAAAAAGGCCGGAGGCAGAACTATGTTGTTTGATTTTTTGATCTAAAGAATTAGCAAACCACTAACAGAGAAGCCTCCCGAAATATCGAGAGGCTTTTTTGTTTTAGTAACATCTCGCGAAGTAGCTCTGTTGGTAGAGCGCCTGGTTTGGGACCCGGAGGCCCCAGGTTCGAGACCTGGTTTCGCGACACAACCAGAAATAGTCCGTGAGTGGAAGCGGGCCGGTCTGTAAAACCGGTGCCTTCGGGGCCTTGGATGTTCGATTCTTCCTTTCTGGACTTTGATGATAAATGAAAATGAATATGGAATCTGATCAGCAGCGTCAACCAACAAACATACTCCGGTATCGTCTAATGGTAGGACGCAACTCTTTGAAAGTTGAGGAGGCTGATCGTAACAGTCTATCGGAACTTTTTACAATATGGGTCGGTAACGCAAGTTGACTGAGCGGCAAGACTGTGGATCTTGTGTGCAGGGTTTGATCCCTGACCAACCCCAATTTTATAAATAGCCTTATCGTCTAACGGATAGGACACATGATTACGGATCATGGGGTTGGCGTTCAAATCGTCATAGGGCTACAGAAAATTTAAAAAATGAAAATGCTATCACTCAGTTTATCATCGCTTATCAAACCTGATACAGGACAGTCATTTCATTTTCTTAAAAGACTGAAAGCTTCCTGTTAAAAAGGGAAGTTTTTTTTTCATGCCGGTATGGTGGAATTGCCAGACACACTTGACTTAGGATCAAGCGCAGTAATGCATGAGGGTTGGACTCCCTCTACCGGTACATCCCTGTGGTGGAATTGGCAGACACGTCAGCCTCAAACGTTGGTGAGAGAAAACTTATGAAGGATCGAAGCCTTCCAGGGACACAAAATTAGGAGAGTAAAGCAGTGGCAGTGGAGCTGCGGCCAGTCTTGAAAACTGGACCTCGATTAAATTCGGGCGGGGGTCGGGTCCTCTGCTCTCCGCTTTTTCAAATATCCCAGTGGCGAAATTGGAAAACGCGCACGACGATTTAAAATCTTGTGAGGCAAGTCTTGCCGGATCATCCCCGGCCTTGGATACTAATTTGGAGGATAAACCTACCAGGGTAGGGCCAGCCTGCTAAGCTGCGATGGTCATTAAATTGACTGTGGATCAGGGCCACTGTCCTCCGCTGATTTTTTGGGAATTAAAATACTGGTTTTACCTTAAATGCATCACCATTGTATCTGGCGATATCATATTCCATTTGTAGATTAAGCCAAAACTCAGGAGAAGTTTTGAAAGCCCTTGAAAGACGAATGGCCAGGTCCAGGTAAATTGGATCATGGCCATTCAAAATACTGTTGATATGTTTTCGGGAAACACCTAAATGTTTTTCCGCAAGCTCTGTCTGTGATATACCGAGCGGTTCGCAATATTCCTTTTTAAGAATTTCTCCTGGATGCCTGAGGTTGACTGCTAACCGTTTCATATTTATTTGGATTGAAAGGTTAGATCGCTCACCTCTTTATTGGGACTCCAGTAAAACCCAAACTCCCCTAGCCCGGCTACCATCACCGAACATCTTTCTCCTTTTTGAGAAAGTTTGGCGGTTGGCATAGACAAGTCTTTAAGGGAATGCATAGCGTTGAAAATGGAAATCCAGCGGGCAAGCGACAAATCAATCTCGTCCACGGGCCGAATTTCCCCACGGAAGATCTTTTTTAATCTTGCGCTTTTTATGGACCGGATCATTACTGTATTCCATTCAGTTTTTTGAAGCTTGGAAATCAAAGGTATAACCTATTGGGTTACAAAAAAAATAAAAAATAATTGTAACCCATTAGGTTACAATTGAAAATTGTACTTCTTTTGTATTATGAATTCGAAAACAATGATAGAGCGAGAGAGTAATGCCCCTGTAGCCAAGTTGGCCAAGGCATCGCGCTTTCATCGCGACATCACGAGTTCAATCCTCGTCAGGGGTACTAAGCAAATTTTAAAATAGAAATTAAAAATAAACTGATAAAGTTTTCAATGAAAACCTGGTGTCACATAGCGATTACAATTTCAGCAGCCACAAGAGGGATGAATTTCTTCTTTGGTAATGGAGATCCCATGTGCTCGGGGAATGATCTAAGTGGAAGGCCTGTTATTTAAAACAGGATGGTCACAAAAGAAACCCCGGGCAGAAATGTTCGGGGTTTTTTGTTTTTAAATGCCGTGATAGAGCAGTTGGTAGCTCGCTAGGCTCATAACCCAGAGGTCGGTGGTTCAACCCCATCTCACGGTACTTTGCGGGATAGACTGGAG
>DASYSW010000588.1:0-7582 GCA_036002905.1 Chitinophagaceae bacterium | reverse complement strand
CGCTGATCAATATTATTGACCTGGCAGCTATGTCGGCGATAGCAAAACAACACAAGCTGCTTCTCTGCGTCGACAATACATTTGCTTCGCCTTATTTGCAGCTACCGCTTGATTTAGGAGCTGATATCGTGATGCACTCTTCTACTAAATACCTGGGCGGCCACAGCGATGTGATACAGGGAGCCCTGGTGATGAATGACACAGAACTGAGGGATAAATTATATTTTATCCAAAAGAGTTGTGGCGCGGTACCTGGCCCGATGGATTGTTTTTTGGTGTTGCGTGGTATTAAAACTCTCCATATACGTATGCAGCGTCATTGTGAGAACGGGGAAAAGATTGCTCATTATTTGCGCAATCATTCAAAAGTTGGAAAAGTGTACTGGTGCGGTTTCGAGGATCATCCGGGTTATTGCATCGCAAAAAAACAAATGAGTGGGTTTGGAGGGATGCTCAGCTTCACCTTAAAAAATGAAAGCATGGAAGCTGCCGTAAAATTAATGTCATCTACAAAAATCTTCGCTTTAGCCGAAAGTTTAGGTGGTGTTGAATCATTGATCAATCATCCCGCTTCTATGACACACGCTTCAATACCCAGGGAAGAGAGAATTAAGAATGGCCTTTCCGATTCATTGATCAGGCTGAGTGTCGGCATCGAAGACGCCGAAGACCTTGTTTCCGATCTTGAACAGGCCCTCTCTCTCACATAGTGAATCAGCTGTAGATGTATCTCGTACATAATTGCTGGTCGCATTTTGTGTGGAATCTCCTTTTTTGGTATGGCGCTTGTTTTATCTACAGTAACTAAATCAATTTTTTTATGAGCAGTATATTATATCTTATTGCGGTCGTATTGATCATAGGGTGGATACTTGGATTTTTTGTTTTTTCAGCGGGCAGCATTATCCATGTTTTATTGGTATTGGCAGTCATCGCAATTTTAATAAGATTGATCGGCGGCAGCAGAAATCCGGTTTAAACCCTACAGAAATTCTAATTTTATCCCGTATGAATACGGGAAACTTAGAAGAATACTTGAACAAAAAGGTTGATGAATTTAATCAACCTTTTTTTATTGAAAATGATCCCATCTCCATTCCTCACCTGTTTTCAAAAAAACAGGACATAGAGATCGCCGGCTTTTTTGCAGCGATCTTTTCATGGGGAAATCGCACCACGATCATCCAAAAGACAAACGAACTCATGCAACGAATGGATATGTCACCATATGAATTCTGTAAAAACTATGATCGAAAAGGTGCGAAAAAATTAAAAGGATTTAAGCATAGAACTTTTAATGAGGGCGATCTCCTTTATTTTGTCGAATTTTTTCACCGGCATTATCAAACTTCCGTTACCCTCGAAACAGCATTTACAAGAGGGTTACATGAAGGGGACCGGTCCATTGAGAATTCTTTGATCGGGTTTAAAAGATATTTCTTTTCGTTTGAACATTTAAAAAGAACAGAAAAACATATTTCTTCGCCGCTTCAGAAGAGTACGTGCAAGAGGCTCAATATGTTCCTGCGATGGATGGTGAGAAATGATAAAGCCGGGGTTGATCTTGGCATTTGGTCAAAAAAAATTTCACCTTCGCAATTAATTTGTCCGATCGATGTGCATGTGGCGAGAGTGGCAAGACGATTTGGTCTTTTGCTAAGAAAACAAACCGATTGGCAGGCAGCCGTTGAACTGACCGAAAATTTAAAGAAAATGGACGCCCGGGATCCGGTTAAATATGATTTTGCCCTGTTCGGGTTAGGGGCACTCGAAAAATTTTGATCATGAATGAAAATGAATCAGCCCTGGTATCTGAACTTTCCAATAAACTGGAAATCGATCTGCCGGAAAAAAGATCGATAGAAGAACTAAAACTTTTTTTGTCGGGCTATATAAGCCATCTGATGAACAACAACCCTGATAAACTTGTAAGCATTCTTTCGAGAGTTGATGTGTCGGAAAAAACGCTAAAAGCAAATCTTCAAAACCAGGATGAAAATGCAAGTAGCATTATGGCTCAAATGATCATTGAAAGGCAATTAGAAAAAATAAAAACAAGGGAGCGTTACAGATCCAATGACGATGTCTCCGAAGATGAGAAGTGGTGAGCCTTCCAAAGAAGCTGTCTCGAAAGGTCAAGTTGGCTGGAAAGACACAAGCCGGAAAGGCAAGTGCCATTACTTTCCGTCCTCCCGCCTTCCGGGCAATTTGTGTAAACGTTTCTTTTGAGACGTCTCTTATATTCCTTCTTTTGGCGGCTTATAGCTAAACATCAGTTCCCTGACCTTTTCCGTATCTTCTTTTTCTTTTTTCAGGTCGAACATGGTTCTAAACACATGATCCCAAAGAGTAGAGCTAACTCCAAAACCCATGTGTTCATCTTTATAATGATGCAGGTGATGATTTCTCCATAGTGGCTTCATCCATTTGAAAGGAGGATTCCATGCATGAATCGCATAGTGCATGCTTCCGTACATGAGATAGCCAAGAATAAATCCAGGGAAAAACATGAATGCATTGGCGCGCATCAGCAAAAACAACAGTGAAAAAATTACCGATGCGATGATGAGACTTGGAACGGGCGGCATAAACAACCTTTCGCGATCTCTCGGGTAGTGATGATGATTGCCGTGAAGGACATACACTATTTTTTTTGCGCCCTCACTCTCGGCCACCCAATGAAAAATAAAGCGATGGGCAACGTATTCAAAAAGCGACCAGAAGACCACACCGCCCAAAAATGTAAGCGCGATCCTTAAAGCCGAGTATCCAACATGGCTGGCACTGTAATACAGCATATAGACAATAACGGGCAGATAAATACCCCAGATCACCAGGGGGTGTGTCTTCGTCAGCATCTCGAGGTACTGATTCTTGAAAAGCCTTGCTTGTCCTTTATTATGGATTTTTTCAAAATACATATCTCACAATTTTCTCCTGCAAAGATAAATTGAAAATGAGTTTTAACATTGCCCGGAAGGATATGTTTTTAAGGATGGAGCATTTTCTCTATTGATTGAAAATGATAGCCTTTTGACCGTAAATAAGAGAGCAACGCCGGTAATCTCCTATAAAATTTGTCTGTCCTTTTTGGGTCAGTTCCAATATGCATTAACAGAATAAACCCGCCCAGGCCCGATGGTGAATGAATTTCATGGTCAAGAATGGATTTATATATCACGTCGCTACTGCGATAATTCTTATCATCTGGTGTTGTATAATCCGCGTGACTAAGCGTACCCGGCGTATAGTTAACGAGCTGTAGTCCCAATTCTTTTGTCCAGGCTGCTATCGAGTCATTATACCATTCAAACGGCGGCAGAAAGAACTTTGTTTCTAAAGTATTAATGCCCCGTGCATGCATCGCGCCAAGATTTGCCAGGAGGTCCCTTGTAAAATCTTTTTTTGTGACCAGCAGACTGTCCCTTTTATCCCAGTCGCAATACAAAAGGTGCTGGTTTGAATGAGGTCCTAAATAATGACCATCGCGATTTAATCGCTGAATTGTTTTCTTAAAAGCAGGGTTATCATAAAACCTCCCGGTAAAAAAGAAGGAAGCTTTTATTTTTTGTTGCTGTAATGTTGACGCGATAAACTCTCCGCCATCGGCAAATTCATCCCCGGTAAAAACCAATGCAATGGCCCCTTTCTGTCTTCCCCCGACGGGGGAAGAAAATGACGAATCCCCCCGAATAATTGCACCATGATCGTAAGAAAATTTCTTCTCTGGTGACTTTCGAAAAGCGTCCCCCGTGGGGAGAGGTCGGAGGGGGCTTTCTTTAACCGCAAGCAAATAAATTAAAGAAGCAGTACCATCCATTGTAGGTTCATTTGTACTGTAATCACCATAGTCATCATGATAAACTGCAAGATCGCTTTGAAATTCTGCGTACTCGTCAGGCTGATAGAGCTCGATGCCAATAAGATTATTATAAATACTTCCGTACACCGGCCCATCGACCAATCCACCATCAATGGGATAATTTTTCAAATGAGTAAATGCGGAATGCGGGTCAGTTGGTGTATCGCCACTTGCAGGTAATCCATACACGAAGCTTGTGCCCCAGGGGTTACAACCAAAAAGCCAGTCAAAATTTGCCTGCTCTAATTCTGAAAAACTTCTATCGCCCGTTAACTGACGATACCAATAACATTGAATGGCAAACGAAGTAGTCAAATTATTACTACACCAGATAAACGGAATACCACGATAGAATGCATTTTTCTTTGCCTTATTCCAGACTCTTTGGATGCCTTCCTTATAATAACTGGTGATCGTATCTCTTTCATAACTCTTTACTTCTTTGGCCAATTCGTAATGGCCAATATTGATGAAAGGATACCATTGGTAATGCTTTGCTGTGTCAGCACCAAGCCATGGAGTGATCCTTTCATCCTTTGCATAAAGAAGAGCAGCACTCGTGTAAGCAATGCCTCCTGTCAGAGAATATAGGCTCGCCATTGCCAGTTCCATATCATCGGACCAGTTATCCTCGGCATAGATGTAAGGAGATCTGACAGAAGCAGTCTGGGTTGCGCCTCTCTTTTTCATTGCAAAATCAGAAGCTGACAATGAGTGATCTTGCAAGTTTTGCGAAAAGTGGGGATCAAGCTTTTCAAAAGTCTTAGAGCCTAATGCAAACGCACTCACAAATTTTCCCGCAATGGAAGAGGTGCCTGTTGTGTTATTCATGAACTTCCCTCTCTGCTGGGGTTCGCCACTTACAAAATAAGCGGGTCGTTCATATCCTTTTCCATAAACGCTATCTTCTTTTGGTATTCGCATGCCGATATGATCCCGGTCATCGCCCACCTGGTTGAACATCCAGTTTTCTTTCGGGTGCATTTTTACTAACCAGTCCAGGCCCCATTTTGCTTCGTCCAGTACATCCGCTATTCCATTTTTTCCATCAAGGCCATTGGCTAATTTTTCATCAGTAAAAACTTTTGGAAAATCACGATAGGCCATCAGCAAATGGTACGTTGCAATTGCCGATGTGGAGGCATATTGTAAATAATCACTTGCATCATGCCAGCCACCTACCACGTCAATATGGGTGCTGTCCTTGATTCCGGCTTTTTCCCCATACAAAACATAACCATCGTGTGTGTGACAGCTATCTTTTAAAAATGGATTGAAACCGCTTCTTTGCTGTCTCATATAGCGTAAGCAGAAATCTGCAGCGCCCTCGTAAACGTCAACTCCGATTTCAAACTCGGGGGACCGCGTCTCTCCTGCTTGCAAATAGTATCGGCCAGGTTTATTGAACGATGAAAAATTTAGTCGATACGTTTGACTGAATGGGCCATATGCACCAAACGGTTTGTCAAATTTTGCGGAATAAACAATCTTGCCAGAATTAATTTCTACTAACTGCCAACTGCTGACTGCCGACCGTTCTTTGCTGCACCATACGGCAACTTTAACTCCATCGGGTTTATACCCGAGTTGATTAATTCTTATCCATGATGTTGTTTGTGGTGCGTATTGGGATGCAGTAAAAAATAAAATGATAGAGAGTGAAACGAAAAAAAGTTTCATGGTTCAAGATAAGAAAATAACATTATCTGAGAACATGTACAACTTCAAGGTTGTCATTGGTACAACGGTAGTTTCGACGTGCCATTCGAAATATTTGCAACGAAGGCGCGAAGACGCCAAGGACGTGCAAAATCTTTGGCGTTTTGCCTTAGTGGCAATATTACATTTAACCCTTAGTCAAGTTCTGGATTATTTCAACCTTTTTAACGCTTCGCCCAACTTAGAGATCATTTCACCAATTTCTTCTTTTCTACATGTACCTACGCTAAGCCTGTACCATGTAGACTCGCGGCTGGCGCCAAATGCATAAAAAGGAACGACGGCAAGACTTGCTTCATTGAGAAGGTATGCGGTCACATCACTTTGATCGGCGAGCAGTTTTCCATCTTCGGTTGTTTTTCCTGCAAGATCGATCTTAATGGTTAGATAAATGGCGGCCTCCGGTGCAATAGCATCTACTGAATATCCCCTGGATTTTAATTTCATGAAGCCATTGTAAATTTCCCGAAGGCGTTGCTCGATCTCAGATTTAAAGTGAGCCAGAAATTTCTTAATCGCATCCCGCTGGAAAAGAAATTTAGCTACCGCTTTTTGTTCAGCCATTGGTGCCCAGGCTCCCACGTGCGTAAGAATTGCTTTCATCTTTGACATGACGGTGGATGGTCCCATGCTCCATCCGACGCGAACACCAGTGGATGCAAACACTTTACTGATCGCATCAATGTAAATGGTGTAGTCACGCATGGCCCGGCGCAGGTTTACGGGATCGTAGTGTTTTATATCGCCGTAGGTTAAATGCCAGTACATCTGGTCGTACATCAGGTACAATTTCTTTTCATTTCCACCGCGGCGTTTATTTTCTTCCAGGATCAAATCACAAATACCTTCCAGCTCTGCTTTACGAAAGGTTGTCCCGGTAGGATTTTGCGGAGAACACAATGCGATAAGAGTCGCATCCTTTACATACGGACGAATATCATCGGCAGAAGGCATAAAATTATTTTCAAGCTTTGCCTCCACTTCTATGTGCTGGCCCCCTACGAAATGTGTGTAGTGGTTATTATTCCACGAAGGCACCGCATAAATGATCTTATCTCCTTTATCACAAATCGCCCGAAAGACCGCATAGATCAGCGGCCGGCCACCCGATGCAACGAGAATTTCATTTGGACCATAATCCAACCCTTCCATTTCTTTTATAAAAGATGTGACCGCTTCCCTCAGGTCAAGATTGCCTTCGGCAGCGGGATAGTTTGTAAAATGATCCCTGTATGCTTCCACGATCGCATTTTCCAGGTCTTTTGGAATTGGAAAAATTTCGGGGTCAAAATCGCCAACTGTGAAATTATAAATGCGCTGACCCTGGCGGATCTTTTCCCGAATTTCTCCCCCGAGTTTGACAATCTCAGAACCGATCAGTGTCTCAGAGAGATGTGACAGTTTCATCTGTTCGTCCATATTTTTATTTTGTCAGGTATATCTCCGCATGAAAGGACTTTTCATGCCTCGTTTCATAGCGCAAAATTAAGGCTGCACAACAAAAACAGGATACCGCTTGAAATAAAAAGGGGTTACTGATCGTAACCCCTTGAGCGAGATAAGTTAAAGATTAACCCTTCTTGCCATGACCGTGTTTCCCTTCATGTTTATCCCAACCATTATGGTTGCCGTTATCATGTCGAAGAGGTACCTGCTCATTTCTTTTCCCTTTGTAACGAGCATACCGCTCACGGAATACATTACCGCGGAGATATGGTTTCGGTTCATTGATAACCACCTTATATCCCGAGTAAAAATCATAATGGTGATAGGCCACAGGAAGAGATGTTGCAAAGATCCAACGACCATTTGACAAGTAAATGAATTGACGGCTTGGCACATAATAGTAAACATCAATATCAGGCATGTAATAATAGTCAACGTAATCATAACCTACCGGGCCCCATTCGGGCTGCGACCCGATATTAATATTAACACCGACCCTCACTTGTGCGTTTGAATCCTTTGAAGCGGTAATACAGGCAAAAAAAACGGTCGTGA
>DASYSW010000587.1:0-5796 GCA_036002905.1 Chitinophagaceae bacterium | reverse complement strand
GCAATTAATAAATATGGTATTGAAAGTGTCGTAAAGGAAGTTTCCTTCACCATTGAGAAATTGCTCAGGGAAAGGACCTGGTTCAGAATATTGATACTGCTTTTACTAATTGATATTATTTGGCTTTTCTTCCGCTACAGGATCGGGACAGTAAGAAAAAAAGCAAAAGAACAGGCCATGCTGAACCAACGCATCGCAGACCTGGAACAAAAAGCGCTTCGCTCGCAAATGAATCCACATTTTATTTTTAACAGCTTGAATTCAATTCAACAATACGTTGCTGAAAGAGACATCACCGGGGCGAATAATTTCATCACTGACTTTTCGAGATTGATACGGATGACGCTGGACTTGTCAACGAATACATTGATAAATATGTCCGATGAAATAGAGTATATAACTACTTACCTAAAAGTAGAAAAAACACGCCTTGAAAACCAGTTTGATTATTCTATAAACATTGATAAGAACCTCAATCTTCACGAGATCCATGTTCCACCGCTTCTTCTGCAACCCTACGTTGAAAATTCTATACGACATGGTATTAAATACAGAAAAGAAAATAATGGAATGATCAGTATCTGTGTGCGGAGAAAGGAAGCCGATATTTTAGTGAGCATTGAAGATAATGGTATTGGAAGAGAAGCAGCACAACAATACAAAAGCAAATATCACATACAGTACCAGTCAAAGGGCATGAGTATAAATAAGGATCGGATTGAGATTTTAAATAGGCATAACCATAAAAAAATCGAAATATTTATTAACGATCTTTACGATAAAAACAATGAAGCTGCAGGAACGAGAGTTGACATATATTTAAAACAATAGGATCCATAATTTAAAAATACCGAAAGTGATCAACGCAGTACTCATCGATGACGAACCGAAAAATGTAAAAGTGCTTAAAGGCATGCTGAAGGAGTTCTGCCCGCAGGTACGTTTAACCGGGGAAGCTGACGACAGCAAATCCGGAAAAAAACTGATCCTCGAGAAAAAACCTGAGCTCGTCTTTCTCGATATCGAGATGCCTTATGGAAATGGGTTCGACCTTCTGAATGAACTTATGCCGATAGATTTCGAGGTGATCTTTGTCACAGCCTTCGACAGATACATGCTGCAGGCATTGAAGTATTCAGCCCTTGATTTTCTTTTAAAGCCTGTCAACATCGAGGAACTAAAGAACGCCGTTAAAAACGCAGAGGTTCGCATCCGGAAAAATTTCATCAATCAGCAATTGCAGGTTTTACTAGACAATTTCAAAAAACCAGAGGCCGGCTTAAAAAAGATCGCTGTCCCGACGGTTGATGGCTTTGATTTCATACTCATATCAGATATCATCAGGTGTGAGGCGCAGGGAGCCTATACAAAAATCTACATCAACAACTCCAGGCAAGTCCTGGTTTCCCGGCCCCTAAAAGATTACGAGGCCCTCTTGCCTGAAGATCTTTTTTTCAGGATCCATAGCTCAAATCTTATTAACCTCAACTATATTAAAAAATACAACCGCGGCAGGGGTGGTGTTGTTGAACTTGACGATGGTTCTGTAATTGAAGTGGCGGCAAGAAGAAAAGATGAATTTCTAAAGCGTTTTGGTTTTGAATAAAATTTATCACAAGATTTTTTTCTTTCCTGACAAACCATTTCCCTCCCAGGGCCATCTTACTGATAAAGAATTTCATGAAAAGGAGTATTCTTATTTTCTCATTTGTTTTGCTGGCAAGCTGCGGTGCCATGGCACAAAAGCAAGATTCTGTTCCGGTGAAATCATTGGCTGAAAAGGGAGCGCAGAGCGACATTCTCCTTGGCAACCAGGCTAAAAAGAAACAACTGTTGGATACTCCTCAGAAACTACAGATGCCGGATTCTTCGCAGACAAAAGATATCCAATCAAAAAAGAAGAAGCCTAAACACAGGAAAATTTAACTATTATCAAAAAGCCGGGAAAAATCCCGGCCGTTTTTCATAGGAATGCATTAAACTATTTTCGTTCGATAAACATTCCGGAGAATTTATTTTCATTAATTGCTTTATTGAAGGGTTTTGCTTCATTCATGGCCCTCCATTGCAAATTATTTTGAGATTCGGCAGCGAATCGTCCAAAACTTCCTGTTGAAATATAACGCAGAGCTGCTGCGAGACTTGGATCGCTTGCGTCGCCCCAGTTCTTATTTACCCCATCGGAGGCAAGTTTATCCGGGGCAAAGCCGGTATAATAATCAGCGTTGCCGGTACTATTCACCGTTTTAAAGGAAATTGGATAAATGTCATAATTAAAAATGGGGATCGGGAAGAAACCGACCGGTTTGCCATAAGTCGTGTCACCGATTAGCTTGACGTCCATGTACGGTTTAAGATTATTAATGAGTAATTCACTGGCTGATGCCGTATTGCCCGTTACGATGAAAAATACTCTTGACAAATTGAGCGCCCCTGCTTTTTCAAACTTGACGGTATTCTCGGCAGAAGTGAAAATGTCCCCGTACCCAAGTTTTTTTCGTATCAGTTGATGTTGGTTATTCTGCAATGTGCTATTAAAAATATATTGATACATTGTTTGATTGTTGGCAGTTGTCGGCGCAATAAGATTTGACAATGTATCCTCGGTTTCCACTGAACCGCCGGGATTATACCGGAGATCAACAACCAATTCATCAATGCCCTGGCTTTGAAAATAGGAGAAGGCTTGTGCCAGTTCGTTTCTCGATGGCTGACCAAAAAACTGGTTAAACACCATGTATCCTACATTTTTTCCACCGGCATCCAGGACATTTTTATACAATACGGAATTAGCGGTAAAACTTGTTTTGCTCAAATTAGCCGACACGGTTGTCCCATCGGGTTTTTTAAATTCAAATGTTGCACTGGTGGGGCTTCCAAAAAATACATTATTCAGTACATCAACACTTGCCTGATCATAATTGATAGAAGTACCATTTATTTTGTTGATATGCCAGCCTCGCTGCACACCCGCCTGGCCGGCGCTTGATTGATCATAGGCATACGTTACAAACCAGAAAACCGAATCAATCGGATCTGCCTGGTCAATGGAAGCGGCCTTTATAAAAAATCCAAAATCGTTGTCCTGCCCTGTTTGCAAACTATTGGATTCCTCTTCAGTGGTTACAAAACTAAACCTGTCAAGTGGCTGAAGCTTCCGAATCGCATTCATTACGTTTTGAGCAGATTCGAGTTCGGTTGAGCCGTTATATTGACGAGGGTTGAACTGGTCATAGCCAGGGATCACGTCCTGCCACAAATAGACTTCCTTTGTGTAGAGGTACACCGAATCTTTTAAAAGATCTTCTTCTGTTGTTGTCGAATTTGGCGTTTTCCCGGGTGAATTGTCTTTCTTGCACGAAATAATAAACAGAGAACTTGCCAGCAGCAAGGACCACACTAATTTCATAGTTGACTTAATTTTTTTTAGTAAAGAAATTGCTTTGATGCCGTTTTATTTAAGCAATTGGTATGGATATAATGGTTAATTTTCCATTATATCGTTATTAAATTCAAATCAGTTGGCTTGATTCTACGCAGGGATAAGATTTTGTGAATTTTTAAGTTTTCTTATCAGCCTGAACGCTCGACCTTACGAAAATAGTATGTACCAGGTAATTTCGGTATCAACTTTATGATTTTAGTATATGGGAAGTGTTGAAATTTTAGATAGTCAATTCCTTATTTTCTCACACATTATCACTTATGGCAATGCATCGACTCCTGAAATGACAGAGCAGATGCGTGATGAAATAGAAACAATGTGGAATGAACCTGAAGGCATTATTAAATTTGACGACTCGTTATGGAGAGTAAGTTTTAGAATAACGGCTTCTCATCAACCAGCTATTCAACCTCTTGATATTTATCAGAATCTCGACCCCCGGAATAATTATTTCCGGGTTGAAGAATTTGCTTATGGAAATATCTCTTTTGTTGATGGTATTGGGTGCAATAGCGGCTATTTCAAACTCGAAAATTTGTATAAAGGCTCCACCACGGTGGCACATGAGTACGGGCATGCGTTGGGGCTTGATCATCCAAAGCATTTGGACATACGCGACCAAGGTGTCCCGGGTATCATGTATCCGCGGGGCACTCTGGTTGATCCGCAATTTCAATATGATCCCACCAAGCCTGCGGGAGTAACGGGGGGAACGATGCATCCAATGTATCGCAGGGTCAGGCCGGAAGATATCGATCACCTAAAACTCAATAAGCTTGAGTTTGAAAACGGTAAGGCCATCGTCGGAGACTTTACAAATATTTATCACTGGAATCATGCAGAGATCCCTCCTGGTGAATTTACACGACCGGCAACTTCGGGTTGATGGAAAATTGTACCTTTTCTACATCTTTCAAAACCAAAAAACTTTCTTTTATGATTAAGAAATGGCTTTTTCTGCTATTCTTCAGCAGTGGCCTGATTGCAGCTGCACAGCCAAGGCTTCCTCAAAATTACTACTGGCAAAAAATGGACAATGGCCTTGAAGTTGTGGTGATTGAAAATCACAAAGTACCGTTAGCGACCATCGAGATTGCCGTTAAAAATGGAGCTTATACAGAGGGCCCTGAATACAGTGGTCTTTCCCATTTATTTGAGCACATGTTTTTCAAAGCAAACAAAGATTATCCTGACCAGGAAAAGTTCATAAAGAGAACAAAAGAACTGGGTGCGATCTGGAACGGAACTACCGGTGATGAACGCGTAAATTATTTTTTCACTTTCGACAAAGACAGTCTTGATGCCGGGTTGAAATTTATGAATGCTGCTATTCGCTTCCCGATTTACCGTGAAGAGGACATGCAAAAAGAAAGGCCTGTCGTAGATGGAGAATTTCAGCGCGGTGAGAGCGACCCCTTTTTCCAGCTTTGGATTGATGTGAATAAAAGATGCTGGGGCGATTTGTTCACCCGCAAAAACGCTATTGGTGATCACAATGTCATTAATACGGCCACTCCTGAAAAGATGATGATCATCAAGGATAAATATTATTTTCCTAACAATTCGATTTTGGTGATCGGCGGTGACGTGAATCACGATGAAGCATTCCGCCTGGCAAAGGAAATTTATGGTGATTGGAAAAGTAGTGGTTTTGATCCTTTCGAAAAGTATCCCATCCCGGAATTTAAGCCACTCGAAAAACCTGATTATAATATAAAGGTATCCTCCATTGCACAAACTCCATACATGATGATGCAATGGATGGGCCCCGATTACAGGCATGACTCAGCCGCCACAGTGGCCGCAGATGTTTTTTCGGCCATATTAAGCCTCAATTCTTCAAAATGGCAACAAGCACTTGTTGACAAAGGGCTGGCCACTTATGCAGGCGTTAATTATCAAACCTGCAAATATGTTGGCCCGGTACAAACCATCATTGTTCCCAATCCTTTAAAACTAAAAGAGTGCTACGAAGAGGCGATGAAACAGATAAAAATGTGGGGCGATGATAATTATATTACCGATGACCAGTTGCAAACAGCCAAAGACAACCTTCGCAGAAACAGGATCAGGAATGAAGAAAAACCTTCAGAGCTTCCGCATAACCTGACCTTCTGGTGGTGCAGCACCTCGTTGAATTATTCCACAGACTATAATGATAATATGCAAAAAATTACAAAGGCCGATATCCAGAGATATGTAAAAACATATGTCGTAGACAAGCCGTATGTAGCCGGTTTGATCATCAACGACGATATGAACAAACAATACAAACCATCCGAATATTTCACAACTGCTAAATCATTTTGATATGAAAAAAGTTATTCAGTATACATTAGCTCTTATCGCAT
>DASYSW010000586.1:0-5529 GCA_036002905.1 Chitinophagaceae bacterium | reverse complement strand
AAAAGTCTTTGTCTTCGGAGCATCGAGGTTGATGTCTTCAACAACAAAGATTGAATTGCCTTTTGCTTTATGAGAAAGTGCGGAGATCTTGGCGAGGTCTTTTACTTTACGGTTGAGTTTGATATCGTACGCGTGTGGCTTCGGACCGAATACTGTACCACCACCTTTATACAATGGGTTACGGATATTTCCTTTACGGCTTCCACCTGTACCTTTCTGACGATGCAGCTTACGACTGGCACCGTGTACTTCAGCCCTGGTTTTCACTTTGTGAGTTCCCTGGCGCTGAGCAGCGCGGTATTGTTTTACCGCCAGGTAGACCACATGATCATTTGGCTCGGCACCAAAGATCTCGTCGGGCAGTTCAATCGTTCTGCCGGTTTTCTTTCCCTTTATATTTAAAACATCGAATTGCATCTCTAATCTTTTTATTTCTGAATTAAAACGATTGAACCATTATGACCCGGAACAGAACCGCTGATAAGGATGTAGTTCTTTTCCGGAAATATCTTAACCACTTTCAGATTTTTCAGTTTCACCCTGTCAGTCCCCAAACGACCGGCCATCCGAACACCCTTCATTACACGGCTTGCATCTGATGAGTTACCCAATGATCCGGGGGCCCTTGAGCGATCGTGCTGACCATGCGACTGTCCACCAACGCCATGAAAGCCGTGACGTTTTACTACGCCCTGGAAACCTTTACCCTTAGTGGTACCAATTACATTCACCTGGTCTCCTTCGGCGAAAATGTCGACTGTAACGGTTTCACCTATGTTCTTTTCAAGAGAAAAATCGCGGAATTCTTTTACAAACTTTTTGGGAGAAGTGCTTGACTTAGCGAAGTGATTTGTTTCCGATTTGTTGGAATGCTTTTCATTTTTGTCTCCAAAAGCAAGCTGGAGGGCGTTATAGCCATCGCTATCTTTTGTTCTTACCTGTGTAACCACACAGGGACCTGCTTCGATGATAGTGCAGGCTGTTTGCTTGCCTGTAGGATCGAAGACGCTGGTCATCCCAATTTTTTTCCCAATAATACCTTTCATGTTCGTACAATTTATGCCTGCAGGATTATTGGGACAACCTTGTACATGCCACACCGAAGTGTGAGAGGCTTCAATCCCCGTTTGCCACCGACCTTTTCTGTTAGTCGCCGAAGCATCAGCGAAAACGACCCTTGTGATCGCACTGAAACTCCGTCATCTTTTCGAGATGTCCCGCTAAAAGCGGGATGATAGAAGTACCGGCAGTAAACAAACCCTGAATGGCTTGTTTTTATTTATCGCAGATCTTGGGATTTATCTGGTTTCACAGATAAAACCGCTGGTTCCGCATTTACTCCAGAGCTCTTTTTTCCTCCACCGGAGAATTGAGAGATGGACATTTGATTAATTTATAAGAACTAAAAATCCGCGAAATTCTTTAACAAATCCGCGGAATCAACTACGCTTTAATTTCAACTTCCACACCACTGGGCAGATCTAGCTTGCTCAAAGCATCCACAGTGCGGGAAGAAGACGTGTAGATATCCAGTAAACGCTTGTGTGTGGCTAACTGGAATTGTTCACGGCTCTTTTTGTTGACATGCGGCGAACGAAGCACTGTAAATATTTTCTTACGGGTGGGCAAAGGAATGGGTCCTGTTACCACGGCGCCTGTGCTGCGCACTGTCTTTACGATCTTTTCGGCAGACTTATCAACCAGGTTATGATCGTAGGACTGTAATTTGATTCTGATTCTCTGCGACATGTGTGAAATTCCCCATTTGAATTTGGGAGCGCAAAGATAAGAGGATGGTCTTAAACAGACAAAGTTTTAGTACTGAATTTTGAAACATTTCTTTTTCGATAGCAATGCCTTATTGTCCACACGTCGATTGTAGTCAACTTACCGTGGTTTATTGATCCTGACAGTCAGGGTCGCAAAGCCTCCCAATTCGATATGTTCGATACGCAGGTTATGAATCCCCTTGGCCAGGGTCAATTTGACGTCCTTATGGGGAGATTCATCAAATTTATAATTTGAAGGATTCCATTCATCGAGCACAAGTTTGTTATCGACATAAAATCTGACGGCATCGTCCCATGTTATTCCAAATTCGTATACTCCTTCCTGAAAATCGCCGCTTCCTTCGGCCACGGTTAGAAACTGAGAAAATTGCGCAGTATCCGCTTTTATCCCGCCCCACCATGCATAATTCAATTTTTGAGTCTTTTCCGTTTTCATGGGCATCATCCTGACATTTGGCGCAAATAAGTCTCCTTTCGTTAAGGGATTGTAAGTTGAGGTATCCAGGCTAAACCAATTCACCGTCCAATCAACAGGCTGAATGAATTTGGTAAATGAAAAAACGTACGGTTTCCCTTTTGGGATTGTTTCGCCCAAAGGAGTCTTTATTGCGTCACCAAGATATTCCAGCTGGATATTGATATCTGTCCTTTCCGTTTTTACTCTTTTTGCAGTGATCGTGGCAGGCAATGTCCCTGACTTTGCCGAAATACTATCAACGCCCCTGTACGATTTGATCCTCCATTTTCCAGCAGGACCCTTAATGTCGAATTGCATTATAGCAGATGTATCAGTTGGATTTGAATTCCAGATGACGGGAGACCGAAAATCATAAGGCCCCCATTCAGTTACGATGATATTTTTTCTGCCGGCTAATTTCCCCATCCCTTTGAACGGGTCAATTGGGTCATCAATGCCAGGCCCTGTGATCACGGAGTCCACAGAAAATTTATCCGCGAGCAGCTCGCTCAGTGCTGTGTCCAAATTGGTGACCGTCGAATCTATTTTTAAAACCTGGCCGACATTGGAAATATAATCTCCAAAGATTTTCAAAGAATCAGTTCTTATGATATCGAATGCAGTCTCGTTGTCATTATAACTATTAGAGACCAGGTTGTAATCCGCGCTCCTTGTGTCTCTGTACCTGGCGTAGCCCCAATCAGCAGGTTGTTGTTTCCTTGCCCAAAGTTTTATGGCTGTCTTATCTCTGAAAAATAAATTATGATGAATGTCGTTTTGCTGTCCATGTTCAATTGCAATGGCAACGTTGTTATTTCTGAATTGGTTATTTGCGATTTCGGTATTATAACTATATCCGCCCCAGATTCCATTGTCACATTCAAATATGCGGTTCTTTAAAATTTTATTTCGACTAAATGTCACCTCTATACCATTGGTAGGGGCATACGAAAAATCGTTGCCGAAAAGTATGTTGTCATTGCAACCTCCCTGCCCGTTATCCATCGTTGATTGACCGGCCCATAAAAAGAAACCATCGCCGCTATGCGTAACTGAGTTTTTATAAAACAAATTATTGTTGCTTTGCTCATATACCAAAATTCCGGCGCTATCCTGACCGCGTTTATACACTCCATCACTGTACCCGCGGACATTGAAATCAAGTTTATTAAAAGCTACGTCGTTGTAACTGCAGCGATACATTCCAATACCAATTCCTGAATTAAAAGAAAAATTATTATTGACGATCAGCCCGTCATTGCAATTTGTCATCATCAGCGCATTCTGTCCCCCGGTGACTGTGCAATTGCGAATGATCGGCATGTTGCAGTTTCTCAAATAGATCGCAGCACCGTAACGGAGCCATTCATCATTCTCATTGTGATGATAACTCATCCAGTCCGACATGTCCTCGTTTTCCTGGGTACTGTTAAGGTGTTGCCGGTAGTTATAACTGAAATCGCAATTCTCCAGCGTCAGGCTTGCAACATCCCTTGCAAGCAAGGCCACTTTATATCCTTTAACCTTTAAATTCTTTACGGTGACATTAGCACTGTGGCTGCTAATGACAATGGCAACACCAAAGAACTCATCGGGTTTCTTCTTTGAATTACTTCCCTGCAAGGTTGCGTTGTTAAAGTCGACGGTTACCCTGTATCCTTCAATTAAGATCACCGGTTCGCCAGAATTTTGATCAGCATCCAGTTTATAGACAGCGTTTTTGATCTTTGCATCGGATGTGATCACCAATCCCTTTTTTAATACTTTTTCAGCAGGAGAAGATCTATGAAGCTGGGCGCTCAATACAAACGACGCCATGATCAATATTAAGCCTGAGAGTATTTTTTTATTCATGGCTTTTATGTTTACTTGCACGGATTATTCTCACCTGCTAAATTAAGCTACCAGGATTTGAAATTCCTTAACTCGCATGGAAGAATCGGCGGAAAAAAACGAATCAACACTCAGCAAGTACCTGAAATTGCTGTTAAAAATCGGAGTAACGGTTGTCTGCTTCTGGTATATTTCTAAAAAGATAGATTTTCATGCTGTGAAAGAGGCTTTCCTGAAAGCAAACTGGCTTTGGCTATTCCTCGCCGTTATACTCCTCATGGTGTCAAAGCTTTTCTCGGCATTTCGGTTGAACATATATTTCCGGAACATCAATATTCATCTGCCTGAATGGACAAACATACGACTGTATTGGTTGGGCATGTTTTATAATCTCTTTCTCCCGGGGTCCATCAGTGGCGATGCGTACAAGGTTGTTTTACTAAAAAGGAAATACGACTCATCTTACAAAAAGACATCTGCCGCCGTTCTGTTGGATCGCTTTAGCGGGCTGCTCGCGTTGGGTTTGATCATGTCAGTATATGGTATTATCGTCCTTGATAAAACTCTATACGACGTGATCCTGGCCCTTGGTTCTGTCTCCGGCGTTGCAGCGTTGCATTTGATGGTGCGTCTTTATTTCAAAGATTTTCTTCCTGGTTTTTGGTCAACATTTGCGTGGGGATTGCTTGTTCAATTGACCCAGGTTTGCTGCGTTTATTGTATTTTATTTTCCGTCGGTCTGCCGATTGGTCAGCCCCAATGGATCTTTATTTTTTTGGTCGCTGCCGTGGTTGCTGTATTTCCTGTTTCGCTCGGGGGTGGCCTGGGAACGAGAGAAGTCGTGTTTGTAGAGGGAGCTAAATATTTTCACCTGGACCCGCAAATTGCCCTTGTCATAAGCTTGCTTTTTTACCTGGCTACCGTCATCGCTTCCATCTGGGGATTGTATTTTGTTTTCCATGATCCGCTGCGACAGGGCCAAAAAAAAAGGCCAGCGTTACACTGACCTACAGATTTTCATAGATGAATTTTTTCACGGTTAACAACGGCCTACATAGCCGGCTATATATATGTTGAAATTTTTCGCATTAAAGTTTTCAAGATTAATGCCAGAAGCATCGATGTTGAAAACTTGTGTTTAAAGAATCTCTCAACAAAGAGGCGGCTTTAAGGTTAGATCAATGTTGCAAATGAACCGTATCAACCACAGTCACGTTTCCGGTGGTGACACCAATTCCAGTTCTCGATTCAGTTTTAAAGGTTGTATCACCCGGAACAAAACTGAGTGTATAAGAACCAGCTGGCAATCCTTTTATAAAATAGCCGCCATTGGAGCTGGTAAACGTGGTTGCGATAGTATCCGGAGGCTGTATCGCAAAAACTGCAGTAGTAACCGAATCAGGCAGTACGAAGCCCTGGATGCTTCCGCCAACCGCATTTAAAACCGTC
>DASYSW010000585.1:0-2759 GCA_036002905.1 Chitinophagaceae bacterium | reverse complement strand
TGACAGACGAGGTGGAGTTTTACCTTCGTGGAGAAGAATATTCTTCACAGATCGATTATTTTATCAGGGCCATCCGAAAGGAAGTACCAAACACGATCAATAATTTTCAGAGTGCCTGGCAAACTGATAAAGCAATATCATTAATTAAACATAGCTTAACCACATAAAATGACGAGAATTCTGTTTGGAGATAACCAGTTCTTCGCCGTGAACCACATTTCCGATGAAAAGTCCCGCGCACAGGCGCTGAAATTTAAGGATGATAGCGCCATCATCAGGACCCTGGATTATGCAATAGAAGCTGGCATCAATACATTTATGTGTACAACGCATGAACGCATTTCCCATATTTGCGATTTTATTCGTGAGCATCCGGGGAAGTATGAAAACTTTACTATCTATCCTTGCCTGCCGTACGCACATAAATATGCGAATGCGGTTACCGAGCTGGGAATAGTGGGTACATTGAAAGAATATACACCCGGAAATTTTTTTGGTTCCATAGTTAAGGGCGGGTTTGCTTATTTGTCAAAGGATTATTTATCTATCATGGAGCTGTTGATAGATGCTGAACTGAAAATGTTTAAAGG
Source organism: Chitinophagaceae bacterium (assembly GCA_036002905.1). GTDB lineage: Bacteria > Bacteroidota > Bacteroidia > Chitinophagales > Chitinophagaceae > VBAU01. Next base: position 2,169 of record DASYSW010000585.1, on the reverse strand, counting down.
ACTTAAAACGCCGGTTATTTTTCTTCAAAACGTAGTTACAGATCTTCTCCTGGGTTTGCAAATGACAGATATATTCAAGGCTTTCCATGACTACATTTTGAAAAAATACAATGCGCAGGCAGGTTTTATTACCATGAATATGCCAAAGCTACTGTCAGTATGCGAGGAAATAGGGATCGATAACCCGATCGTGTGTACGTCAATTAATAAGGCGGGATTTCGGATGTCAGGTGGAAAGGAGTTGTATGAGAAAGTGCTTCACACAAAAAAGGCGCGCATCATTGCCATGCAGATATTTGCCGGCGGGGCTATCTCGTCAAGAGAGGCCATTGAATATGTTTGTACGTTGCCAAATATTGAGTCAATTCTATTTGGAGCATCCTCGCAGGGGAATATCCGGGAAACGGTTTCATTGATAAAACAGTATGATCTCGCTTTGAAGGAAAAGATCGCATGAGTTGGCTTGTTTTGTGAACTTGAATTTGACTGATTATTGTTTGTCATAAATACATTTTATGAACCAGCAATTCTTTCGTTTACTAAGATTTTGTTTTATCGCGTTAGACTTGCTAATGTTAAATCTTTCATTTGCATTAGATAAGTTCTACTATAGAGATAAGATCTCTGGTTCCTTTGAACTTCAATATGTTTATTTATGGGTTGGCTTTAATATCACATGGATTGTTGCAAGTTGGCTGTGCAGTATCTATCACCAGAACAGTATGTCTTCATTTGAATCATTCTGCAGACGTACGTTGCGTGCTTATTTTTATTTCCTTGCAATAATCCTGATCTGTTTCTTTATAGTCAAGCAGCATGACATATCCAGGCTATTTATTATTACAGTATTTATTTCGATTTGCCTGGTGTTCCTCGTTAACAGGCTGGTATTTTTGATAATCCTGCAATATTTTCGAAAACAGGATTACCTTACCAGGAAGGTCGTGATCATTGGTTATAATGATGTTTCAAAGAAACTTGTACAGCAATTGGAAGAGGATACCCTGAATGTTAAGGTTATCGGGTATTGTGAAAACGAGCACGAGATCCATGAACTCTCTAATTACCCGATCCTGGGCAACGTTACAAATGCGATTGAAATTTCGCAGGAGAATAAAGCGACAGAAATATTTTCGACGATCCTGCCTGATCAGAACGAAGCCATTTATCAAATTATTCAAAAGGCCGAACAAGCCTGCATCCGGTTCAGATTAATTCCCAACTTTAGCCTCCTTACCACTTTCCCTGTGCACATTGACTACTATGGGAGTATTCCTATTTTATCATTGAGAAAAGAACCACTGGATGATGTGGCCAACCGTGTGAGGAAAAGATTCTTTGACGTAGTCGTAAGCAGCCTCGTGATTATTTTTATTCTTTCCTGGATGATCCCGTTGGTGGGCTTATTGATATGGATCGATTCAAAGGGGCCTATCTTTTTTATCCAGACGCGCAGCGGTAAGGACAACAGATCCTTTGGGTGTATCAAATTTCGAAGCATGAAGATGAACAAGGAGTCACATAGCCTGCAGGCAACGAAAGATGATCCCCGCATCACGAAAATTGGTGCCTTTTTGCGGCGTACAAGCCTAGATGAATTTCCCCAGTTTCTAAATGTGTTTATGGGAGACATGAGCATCGTGGGTCCAAGGCCGCATATGTTGAAGCACACAACTGATTATTCGACCCGGATTAATAAATACATGGTGCGTCATTTCATGAAGCCCGGCATTACAGGTTGGGCCCAGGTAAATGGGTTCAGGGGAGAAACAAGAACATTGTGGGATATGGAAGGCAGAGTCGAATACGATATATGGTATATGGAGAACTGGAATCTGTGGCTTGACACACGGATAATGTTTCTGACGTTCTACAAACTGATCGTCGGCGATAAAAAGGCATTTTAAACCCATACCTTATTGCGTATGTTGGCCGCACTGTGTATCTTACCGCGGTCTTTTACGAGAGACATATTAAATTTTACTTACTAACATGAAAATTCTAATTACGGGGGTAGCAGGCTTTATCGGATCAAACCTTGCCAAAAGATTACTAGAGAGGGGTCATGCAGTCATCGGGATAGACAATCTTAATTATGGATTCCTTCGAAACATTGAATTTGCTAAACCCAACCCGAATTTTGAGTTTATCATGGGCGATATCGCCAAT
>DASYSW010000584.1:0-2794 GCA_036002905.1 Chitinophagaceae bacterium | reverse complement strand
GCATTTTCAAATTGTTCAATTTTTGTTTCTTCTGCAATTTTCCTTTCCCCGGTCAATTCAAAGATCATTTGCCTAACAATAGGCTCAGGAACCCAATCCCTATAGGTTGAAGGTGCTCCAAGTTCGTCCCTGTAAACCCTGGTGTGGAATTCAGGAGAAAATAGGAATTTATCAGCCCTGATGAAGTATACCTGTGTGACTGATGGATTATATTTTTCCCGGAAAAAATTTTTTAAAACGAAATACTCTTTTTTTAGCGGGTTGATGTATTGAAAATTGAATGCGTAAAACCCGGTTATCAATACCCACGCAATACCAGCGACCAAAAACACCTTTCTTGCCCTTTCCTTCTTTATAAGTGAAACCAGGCTTTCTGCAACCATTAAAAAAACGGCAAGATTGAAAACAAACAACGTTCTGTAAGATGGAAAATTTTCAGCAGCAATCATAGACGGCAAGTAGACCATTGCGAGCAGGACCAGGATAAAAGCAACAAAAAAGATTTTCCCGGTAAACCGCTCCGGGCTATTTCGTTTAAAAGTAATGATGAGCCACATTAAAAAGATGAACACATAAAATGCCTGGGAGAAGATACTCCCTGCATAAAAAAGTAAATTCATGCTGAAACCCTGGGGAAACGGGCCAGAAAAGAAAAAAGAAATCTTTTTCAAAACATCAAAATGGATTTCGGTACGGTTGCTGGCTTCAATATGATACTCACGTAAAGAATATTTAAAACAGAAATAGTAAACAACGTAGATCAAGAAATAAAAAATCAACCCCGTAGTAAAGATCGAATCCGGTCTCGCTTTTCTTCTCATTATGTACCGTAAAAAAAATGGAATAAGAAAAACACCGAAGGAAGGCTGGTATATAAACAACGAAACAATTCCAAAAAATAAAGAACCTAACACAACCATGACGGACCGGTAAGGCTCTTTCTTTTGTTCCGCCAAATAGGTGAAGAGTATGTTGGTGCTTAACAGGCCAACAGCCACTGCAAGGAAAACTTCCATACAGGAAGCCCAGCCGATATACACGCAAACAGATATTCCACAAACAAAATACACGATTGAAAGCCACCATAGTTCCTGTCTCAAATCGAGCAATTGAAACCATTTCCTTGAAAAATATCCCCAGATAAATGTTGTAAGGAGCCAGCCCGTTAGTGAAAAAACTCTTAAATATTTAAGTTGTGCAATGGTCGAAATCGAGGAAAAAAAATTCTTGAACAGCAACCCGGTTAACCATCTCCCCTGCGTATGGAACATCAGAAAATTTGAATCATCATCATTATGCCATAATTGATGAATCTCGTCGAGATAAGCATAATCGGAGAAAAAAACCTGGAAATAAACAAGGATAAACAAAATGGGAATTGAGCAGTATAAGATTTTGGTACTACGCGCTGTCACCCGTAAAAATTTTTATCAAAGAAATAAACTTTGAATGAAAACTAATTCACAAATCTCACTTGCCAAAATGTTGCTTCATGGCCCTCGGATAATCGGTTAATGCTACTTCCGGCTCATCAATCTCCGGGTGCCATAATTTTTCCCATTCAAAACTATAATAGCCCTTGTAACCGCCTTTGTATAAAATATCGATCGCTTCAAAAATAGGCACTTCCCCCCTTCCCATTAGTTTGTATTGCGGACCCTTGTCAGAAAGCGTTGCATCCTTTATGTGGGTGTGATGAATATATTTTTTTAGCGTACTGTAGACCTGCGCCGGCGGTTCTTTTGTTACCGTCCACATATTGCTCACATCCCAAACGAGTCCCACTTTCGGATGATTGACCGAATCCATGATCTGCTTAAGGACTGCACTTTCAACCACCTCACCATGCGTTTCCATTAACACCATCACATCAGTTCCTTTGGCGCGGTCACCCGCTTCAATTAATCCTTTTACGATAAGATCAATGGTCGCCTCACGATTGTCTTTCGGCAGTTTATTGGGGAACACTCTTATGTAAGGGCAATTCAATTTCTGCGCTAAGTCAATGAAGCGTGCCGCTTCATCCATTTGTTTTCTTCTTTCCGCGTCATCACTGTGATGCATTTCTGCTGAAGAACCAAGATCTACAAATCTTAATCCTTTATCCTTCATCAACCTGTTTGTGGCACCGATATTTTCGTCCGTGAATTCTTTGCATTTAGTGAGGTCCATTTGACGCTGTATACCGCGTATCTCCAGGCCGGTGTAACCATTGGTCACGGCAAAGTCTGCAATTTTTTCAAATGACCAATCGGGACAGCCAAGGGTTGAAAAGGACAATTTCAATTTTTCCTTTTTAAAATCAAAGACAGTTGCTGACGTCGCAACTGCCAAAAACCCCGCTGTTGTTTTTAAAAACTGTCTCCTGGTTGAGTACATCATAAAGATTTTTTTTCAATCAACTATTTAAATTTTACAAGCCGCTCGGCAATTTGCAAGATATTGTCAATTTTCTTCGCTCCTATATCAGGAAATTTTATTGGCGGTTCGGGCTCCATCGAATATTCATTTAGTTGCAATTGCCACCAACCCACATTTTTCCACCGGCCCAATTTATATCCAACATTTTTATAGGTGGCAAAATATTCAAACCCGATATTTTCATGAAAAGATACGCTTTTATCATTGGGCAAATTGATAACCGCATATAAATTCCGGAATCCCTGTAATCTCAAAATATCGATGAGCGCCGTATATAATGCCCTTGCCACACCGCTCCTTTGATAATCATCATGTATATACACTGAGCTTTCAATGCTCCACTGATACGCCACTCTTTCACGATGTTTTGATC
>DASYSW010000583.1:0-8523 GCA_036002905.1 Chitinophagaceae bacterium | reverse complement strand
TTAGATACGAGGCCCGATGTACCCGAACAAAGAGCAGCCTTCAAAAAATATATGGATAATGGAGGGGCGTGGATGGGTTTTCATTTTGCCGGCTTTGCATTAACGCCTTCTGAATTTCCTCAAAACTGGGACTGGTATCACAATGAATTTATCGGGGCCGGACAATATGTGAGCAACACGTGGAGACCTACTTCGGCTGTACTTCGCGTTGAAGACAGTAAGCATCCTGCTGTCAAAAATCTGCCAACGACATTTAAATCATCGCCTAATGAATGGTACAGGTGGGAGAAAGACATTCGGAACAATCCCGACATCAAAATATTATTATCGATCGACTCCACCAGCTTTCCTCTCGGCACAGGTCCCAAGCAGCACGAAATATGGCATAGCGGATATTATCCTGTGGCATGGACAAATAAAAAATATCGGATGATCTACACCAATATGGGCCACAACGACATCGATTACGAAAACAAAACGAATAAAGAACTATCCTTTCAATTCGACAATGATATCCAAAACAAATTCATTCTTGATGCATTGCTCTGGCTGGGAGGAAGAACCGACAAATAAAAGGTACAGCAATTTTTATGTTGCCATACCTTAATGACCTTTTAGTATATGTATCTAAAGGGTTATAACTTTACAAATGAGAATGACTTGATCCCTTTTGAAGTTATAATATTCGCCATATAGATTCCGCTTGTAAGACCTGTTGTGTTTACCTGTAACAATTCTATGCCATCGCCGGGGACGATCGTTTTTATCAAGACCCCGTCTGACCTTACCAGGTTAATCGAAGTTGGTTTCTCCAGGCCAGTCATATCGATGGTCAAATTATCACGAACAGGATTGGGATATATTTTATACTCCATCCTTGGTGCCGCTTCCGTCGTTATTGCTTTGGTTGTTATTTCCGGTTGCTCCCCGTCACACGAATCGGTGCGGAAGGCATTAACCGCAATGTTACTGAGACCGGTATTGCGCCTGATGATATCGGAAAATTTAGTGCGCTTTATTTGATCACGAGCGCTGTTTGGGAGATTAGGATCGTTAAGGTAAAAATAAAAATCTCCGTCCCTAAGGTTTTCAAATTGAGATTTAAGCATCGCGTTCAACGTTCTGCCAACTGATTTACCCGGCAAGTGATCTTCTGCTAATATACCGATCCAGAGATCCACATTGTTTACGTTCGTATATAACTTTCGCAATGAATCGGCTAATGAATCAACCGAAGTAATATCTGAAAAGCTGCGCGCCTGCCTGCCCGTGTAAAAAAATCTTGCTGTGTTGTAATCGGGCAAACCGTGGTCTCGTCCTCTCTGAATATTTAGGCTACCCAAATCGATTCCAAAACGAACGGGGCTGCTTGCACTGACAAACAGGAAGTTTCTCAGCACATCATTGATTTTCGTATCCGTTTCATATTGATCGTGACTGGAAGCACCTTTTATAAAAACATCTATTCCGTATGTATGGACCAACTGCGGATTCCAGAATACTTCGACAAGATCCATGTCACCTGGCGCCACTTCATTACAATTATTATCGCGAAACAGGACATCATCAGATACCATCGTATGACCAAGCCTGTATGACGCGGTGGCAAAACTGTTCAAAATATCCGGTCTTACGTAATCTTTGTATCCTGAGTATGGTTGAAGTATGATCCCAAGAGCAGGTAAAAATTCCTGGTAGGTGATCGCTTCAATCTCCGCTCCAACCATTTTCCTGGCGATCTGGTACATCTGCTCATCATTTCTCATACCTATTCGAAATAAGCTGTCGCAAATCCTGTTATGCTCACGGACAAACAGCGTATGCAGAGAAGTAAGAACAGGATTTTCCGCCGCCCTATCATCTCCGGCCACAAATGTTTTTACATGATGATCGCTATCATTTGCCATTTCAGGGGCGTTCGTGTCTATCGCTCCGCTCCATTCGCTATTCCTGGTGTTGTACGGCAGTAGATTTCCTGACGAAGTCTTCATCTTCCCGTTTCTCAACGTCCTCAGCCAGGTCGCTCTTTTTGTATCGGAGCCATACACATTAGATCCGTCGATAAAAGAAGTGATCATGTTGAGTTGTTGTCTTACCTGATTACCGCGTGAGTCGGTTGTCATTTGGTAAGCGCTCCTGTAAAAAGGAATGGCTTCTGTAAATATCACCTCTGTATTGGGCAGGGGAATAGGAACATATTCACTGATGCCCGTCGGTGTTGCACTCATATCGTGGTCGAGAAATTGCCCCCATTGGTATACCAATGTGCTCAATTGCCGGGTATTGAATTGAGTCACCGGTTCATCGATCACTGCATTTGATATTGCTCTTGGTGAAGGGCGGCCGACACCTCCAATTGCACCACTCGGATCGGATGCGGCATATTGAGCGGGCAATTCTCTGTATAGAGTGATACCAGCAGCACCCCAGTTTGTCTTTGAGCTGCCGCTTATGTTATTATTCGACCCATTTATTGATCTATAAGGGGCATGGGTAGTCATAGGAAGCACGGTCAGAGGATCTATCGTAGGACTCGTGACCTGCACAAACAGGTTTCCTTTGGTGGCTCTGCTTTGTTGTGCAATAGATTGGCTAAATGATAAAGGGACGAGGATGAAAAAAATAGCAGTTTGTAAGAATGTTTTCCTGGACATAAAAATAGTTTTAAGGTGTAAAAATTTTTTTCATCGCAACAAAGGATTATTGATCCGCTGTTCTAACAACTGAAAATGGCGTAGCGGGAGTGAGAAGAGAGTTAAGATAACTGTGAATTAGGCTGGGGACACGCAAGGAAGAAGATAACTATCATTTGCAGCGGGATGACGGTCCATCCCTGGAAAATATTCCTGCTTCTGATGGTAATAAATGATGGGTTCTAAAAATTGAATATGGGTACTGATTAAAAACTACTGGAGAGATTCTCGAAGCGGTTAGTCTTTTATCAGCAATCAGTGAACTGGTTTTCATAGATAATATTTTTAAGCAGTTTCTAAAAATACTATTCGGCAAAGGTGAATATCAAAAAAAGAATTCTGTTACACAATTCGGATAAAATGTTATATAATTCGGAGACTCAAGTGTATCAGTGAGAGATTACAAGTTTTCGAGAGGGACTAAGTGCTTATATTTTGATTTTCTAAAAAGAGAAGGAGTGATACCGGTTATTTTTTTAAACTGCGCAGACAAGTGAGCAGTGCTGCTATAATGAAGTTTCCACGCGATCTCTGAAAGAGTAAGTTCATTATACAAAAGCAATTGTTTTACACGTTCGATTTTATGGAGTATAATAAAGTGTTCGATCGTGACCTTTTTCACTTTAGAAAAAATTTTCGATAGGTAAGTATAATTCGTTTTTAATTTACTGCTGATATAACTGGAATATTTTATCACGGGCAATTCATCCGAGTAGTGGATCATCTCGATGACCACATTTTTTATTTTTTCAGTAAGAATATTCTCCTTACCGGATATCAATTCGAAATCGTATTGATGAAGATTTTCTTTGAGTTTTTCGTATTGCTGGTCGGAAAGGATCTCCCCTAGCTCGATTTCCCCAATGTCGATTGATACAAGCTGCAGCCCCAGGTCTTCTACAATGGATTTGACCTGTTTTTGAGAGGGCACGGTGGTCATATTTTTGATAAATGCCTTCAAGGGTAATTCCTTAGAATATCAGAGATGTTGGCAAGCATCAAAAATTTCTCCAGTTTCCACGAACCCAACCAATTGCCTTGAAACCGCGTGTTTTGTTGAGCGGGATCATCTTTTTCAAATTATGAATCGATAAAATACGATGCGACGGTTGGTAATAGCTGCAAGGAGTTGCGCTGAAGTTCTCCGATTTGGAACGATTTTTTATTTTTTACTATATCTGTTTATTCGTCGATAATAATTATAAACTTCTTAAAAGCTTGACCATGTCAAAAACAGCTGTAGAAACAAGGACTGCCCGGAAAATTCTGATCATAGAGGATGAAGGGGAAATGTGCCTGGTGTTGAATATTTTACTCAGCAATGAGGATATTGAGCTGGAGCACGTAAAAAATCTTTCGGCCGCGGAAGAATATCTTTCAAATGAGTTACCCTCACTTATTATCCTGGATAATAAACTTCCAGATGGATTCGGAGTTGATTATATCAGGCACGTGAAAGAAAAATATCCATCAGTCAGGATCGTAATGATTACCGGGTTTGATGCTTCGGCAAAGGATGTTGCTATGGAAAATGGCGCGGACCTGTTTTTAGAAAAGCCATTTACGAAACAGGAAATTCTCACAGCGATCAAATCATTGCTTACTATATCGGATCACTAACGAACGCAGTGTCTGAATTCCATCAATTATTTTCTGTATACTTCTTGAAGTTGTCAAGAATGGCTTGCCAACCATTGCGTTGCATTTCCAGGGAATGAGTATTTTCTGCTTCAAAGCTTTCTACCACTTTGGTGGCTTTATCCTGCTGGGAAAAATTAATTTTTACTTTTCTTTCATCGCCAAGGGTGTATTCAATGTAGTCAAGTTCGCTAACCGCATCATATACTCCGCCGAAATCAAAACCCATGCTTCCATCCTTTGCTTCCATACGGGCCGAGAAACTTCCCCCCACTCTCAAATCATTTTTTGACCATGGAGAATGCCAATCATCCGAGGCGTGGTTCCATTTTACAATATGTTCCGGCTTTGTCCAATACTCCCATACTTTTTTAACCGGAGCGTGAATGGTACTTTCAACTGTGATGACCTTTTTTTCCTGTGTTTCCATGTTATGAAGTTTTATTGAATTTACTTTCACCACAAATATCCGGTGAGTTTGGAAGGTAGACGCTGTGCAATCGCGGCAATTTAGGAGCTAATTGCGACAGAGGGAGCCAGGATTGGCAGGATTGGTTAAGGATTAAAAGGATATTAAGAAGCGGAGATGTTGAGATAGTTAGTCGCGAGTTTATTTATTCCGGAAAATCGTTCAAAAATCAGTGAAATCCTGGCTCTATCTGAGAATGTAAGTGACGCCACCAATTGTTTGCCTGTATAGTCCGGATTTTAGCGCGCCTCTTAATTCAGTTCTATCGAATGATGAATACCACTCGAATGGAACTGAACCGACTCTTTTTAATTTCCCTTTTAACATCTTATCATCGAATGTTGAGTACCAGGTAATGGAATTACCACCGATTGATTTCAATTTTCCCCTATATGCTTCATCATCGACCAAAGAATAGTATTCAATGACTGAACTGCCAATGAACCGCAATTTTCCCCGGTATGCTGCATTGTCAAAATTGCTATAGTAGTCGAGCAGGAGAGTGCCGATTGATTTCAATTTACCGACTCTTGTCACTTCATCCAAATGGCCATAATAAGTAAAGTTACATGTGCCAATGCTTCTGACCTTACCTCTGAACGCAGAATCTGCTTCCTGTCCATAATATTCGATCCTACCCAGGTAAGGTTGAAGTTTAGGATCATAATAATTGCCTCTGTCCGACAGCAATTCGGTTCCCCATTCCGAAAGTTTCCCTTCATCTGTAACACGCAAAAGAATTCCCTGGTCAGTAAGAAAAGAAAAATAAGAAAATGTGGTGCCGCCGGAAATGGTCACCTGGCTCAACTTCTGGGAAAATGCAGAATTAATAATGAGTGAAAGGGTGATGGCCGTAAATAATCTTCTCATAATTATGTAAAAGGGCAAGGAAGTTTTTGTCTGACCCCACTCCCACAAGATAGTTTTTAATGCAGATTTATTATAGCGTTTCGCTCAATCTTTCTTCGTCAGAAAGTTAAAATGCTAGTTGCATCCCGGCTACTATCAAAAATAAAAGGCCAGAATATGGATCTGGCCTTTTATCGCAGGGCTGAGGCTTTAATCTCTTTTTATATACCCAAACAATCCATGCTCCTCATCTCCAGGACCGGCAGCAAAAAACAACCAATTAGGATCAATTGTTGTGGCGGTGGCCGGCGCGAATGAAAGAGCCCATAAGCCTTCTATCTCAATCACCTTACCATTTGAACGAAGCGCTCCAATAAAATCTCCGTCCTGGTTGTACGCGTTAATGTGACCATCTCCCAAATTGCCGATAAGTATCACGGCTCTTGTATGATGTTTATTCCCCATCGTTTTACCATTGTCATCCTCATCATCCCCTTGATTTGCCCAGAATGCTTTCGGAGCCACAGTCACACCCCACGGTGCATTCAATTGGTCGCCGGGAGACACAAAGCGTTTGATCAAGTTTCCGTTGGGGTGATAAATATCCACAACGCCAAGTCCGGCCCCGGTTTCTTCTTCACCTGGTTCGTCACTCACCTTGGCGTACGTGACAAACAGGTTGCCATCTACATTTTGAATGTTAAATGGAGCATAGCCTGGCGGAAGGGAAGGATCTGTAAAAGGTTTTCCAGACACATCACCCCAGGCAGTATCATAAACCTCAATGTGGCCGCTGAGGAAATTAGCTGCATAGATAAAAGAATCGGCGCCATCGGCAGCAATGGCAAGTCCCGTGTAGGACGCGTTACTTGAATGATCCTTCACCCTTACGGCAACATTTCCGCCATTCCATCCCGAAATAACTCCGTCGTCACCAACAAAAATGAATCTTGCCGGATTTCCATTGGGCAGTCTAAAACCACTACTCCCGTTAAAAACGATGCCTGTTGGATGTCCACCGTCGATGTCGGAGGTAGGTGAAGGAATCGCTACCGGTGGCCTCACATCACCCCCCTGTGTATTAAAGATGAAGCTAAGGCCTGTTACTTGCGCATTCACCCAGGCTGGACCCGATGGAGCAAAGGCTATTCCCCATGCATTTCTAAGATCCGGAACTATTCTCACAGGATTGTATTGATTATCGTCTCCCACAAGATTCACTTGCTCATAATTTGCATTTAGTTGGTTAGGTTTTGGGAATGGATTTTTTTTACAACCTGCTACTATCAGCAATAAGCATGTAACTGCCAGACCTGCTTTGGTCACTTTAATAAAAGTCGCTTTCATATAAATCGATTTTGGGTTACAAAAAGACTTCTGCAGAATTTCTGAAATTTAATTCTGTTCTTAACCGTTGGATTGTAGAAAGGAAAAAAGGAGCTTTATAAGTAAGCGTTCTTAAATCTAATAAGGTTGCCACCGTTGGTAATTTTCTTTTATAATTTCATTTATCCTTAGTATCGCTGAGGCTGCCCTGGCTGCTATAATTATTTTTGTCTTATCTTTTACCAAACACTACTGCTATGAGAAAACTTTTTGTCATTATTGTCATTTTATTCTCCACTCACTCATTTTGCCAGCGAAGTTTTGAGATCAGTTGCTCACCTAAACTGGAAGATCATATTCCCAATGGTCGTTTGCTTCTGCTGTTAAGCAATAATGATAAAGCAGAGCCTCGTTTTCAAATCAGCGATGGCCCTTCCACTCAACTGGTTTTTGGAATGGACGTGGATAATAGTGCCAAAGGCAAGCCTCAAACATTTACGCAAAGTAGCCCTGCGATTTTCGGGTATCCGGTCCGGGAACTGAAAGATCTGCCAAACGGAGAATATTTCATGCAAGCATTGCTGCACAAATATGAAACCTTGCATCGCAAAGATGGACACGTAGTAAAACTTCCGATGGACCGGGGTGAGGGGCAACAATGGAACCTTGCGCCAGGAAATTTTTATTCAAAGCCAGTTAAAATAAAAATTGATAATCATCACCTAGAAGTAGTAAAGATTGTAATGACTGAAGTGATCCCACCGATCAAAGACCCTGAAGACACGAAATACATTAAACATATTAAAATTCAAAGCAAGCTTCTTTCTGAGTTCTGGGGACGACCAATGTTTCTTGGCGCTCATGTTTTACTACCAGAAGGATGGGATACACACCCCGAAGTTAAGTATCCTTTGGCGATCTTTCATGGCCATTTTCCATCAGACTTTGATGGTTTTCGGACCATACCTCCTGACACGTCTTTAAAACCTGACTACAGCGAACGCTTCCACGTTAGTGGTTATAACAAGATCATACAACAGGAAGCGTATAATTTTTACAAGCTGTGGACAGGACCAAATTTTCCAAGAGTACTTGCGATAGAAATACAACACGCATGTCCTTATTATGACGATTCATATGCGGTAAATTCAGAAAGCATCGGACCTTACGGCGATGCGATCACTTATGAATTGATCCCCGAGATAGAAAAAAGATTTCGCGGCATCGGGCAGGGCTGGGCGAGATTTATGTATGGAGGCAGCACAGGAGGTTGGGAAGTACTGGCAGCGCAAGTGTTTTATCCTGATCAATACAATGGATGCTATTGCGCCTGCCCCGACCCTATTGATTTTAGAGCTTACACGGTGGTTGACATTTATAAAGATAAAAATGCTTACTTCCTTGAAAGTGATTTTAAAAAAACACCGCGGCCTGCCGCACGAAATTACCTTGGTCATGTAAGCTCAACATTGCAGGAAACAAATTATCGTGAACTGGCATTGGGCACACACAGTCGCAGTGGACAACAATGGGATATCTGGGAAGCCG
>DASYSW010000582.1:0-3014 GCA_036002905.1 Chitinophagaceae bacterium | reverse complement strand
GAAGGATTTCAAAGTTTATATGAAGGACAAGCTGTGACAACTGGTTAGCCAAATGATACAGGAAAGATAGCAAATGAAACAACAAAGCAGGATGAGGATACAAAGCCCTGGAATAAATCACTAAATACTTTTTTTATGAGTGCTTTCGAAAAAATAAAAGAAAGATTCAAACAATTTAAACCAACCAGCTGGGTGGTTGATCACAAAACCGTAACCTATGTAGCCACCATTGTGATCACGCTGTGGGGGTTGAACATATTTACGACACTTCCGAAAGAATCGTACCCTGATATCGTATTGCCGCAAATTTATGTGAGTACAATATATCCCGGCACTTCTCCTAAGGACATGGAGAACCTGGTTACGCGGCCCATAGAAAAACAGATCAAGGGGATCACCGGGGCCAAGATCCGCAATATCAAAAGCACATCCATCCAGGATTATAGCAGCATATTGGTGGAATTTGAAACAAATGTGAAAGTAGAGGAGGCCAAGCAAAAAGTAAAAGATGCGGTTGATAAATCAAAGCCTGACCTGCCAACCGATCTGCCAACACAACCCGATGTGATCGAAGTCGCTTTCTCTGATTTTCCTATTATGTTCGTGAATGTGAGTGGCAATTATGATGGAATGAAGTTGAAGGATTATGCCAAAAAACTGCAGGATAGATTTGAAGAACTTCCTGAAGTGAGTAAGGCCGATATCGTAGGGGCCCCCGAAAGGGAAATACAGGTGAATGTGGACAAGATCAGGATGGATGCCGCAGGTGTTACTTTCAACGATATTGCCAATTCCATTGCAAATGAAAATCGCGACATCAGCGCAGGTAATATTAAGATAGGTGAAATGCAGCCGACTATACAGGTAAAGGGTCAGTTCAGAACTGCTTATGATATGCAGGACCTCGTGGTGAAAAGCATTTATGGAAATCCTGTTTACCTGAAAGATATCTCGCAGATAATTGACACGGCAAAAGAAAAAGAAAGTTATTCAAGACTTGGAAATAAAAATGTGGTCACGCTGCAGATCATAAAACGTGCGGGTGAAAACCTCATCAATACGGCCGATCAGATCAGTGCTATTGTGGATGAAATGAAAAAAACACAATTGCCGAGAGATCTTAACGTGGTGATCACGGGCGATCAAAGTGTGCAGACAAGAACATCTTTTAATGACCTGATCAATACAATTATTATTGGGTTTGTATTGGTATTGCTTGTGCTTATGTTTTTCATGGGCGTTAGCAACGCGTTCTTTGTCGCGTTAAGTGTGCCCCTGAGTGTGTTTGTCGCATTCATGTTTTTGCCGGCTGCAGATTATATTGTCGGTACCCACGTTACATTAAATTTCATCGTGCTGTTTGCCTTGCTGTTTGGATTAGGGATTATTGTAGACGACGCGATAGTGGTTATTGAAAATACTCATCGCATTTTTGACAACGGGCGAACTCCTGTGGAACGAGCGGCAAAGATGGCTGCGGGAGAAGTGTTTGTGCCCGTGTTATCAGGAACCGTTACCACATTGGCTCCGTTTTTTCCCTTACTCTTCTGGCCTGGAATCATTGGTAAGTTTATGATCTATTTACCAACCGTTCTGATTCTAACTCTTACTGCTTCGCTGATCGTGGCTTTTCTTATCAACCCGGTATTTGCAGTTTCATTTATGAAGCCGGAACATCATCCCGGTAAAGAACCTAAGTCTGCCATTTTCAGAAAAAAATATTTCTGGGCGTTTTTGATTTTTGGCCTGTTGCTTCACGGTGCAGGAATGCATGGTCTTGCGAATTTTATTTTATTGCTGGTGGCATTGATCATTTTTAATCGTTTTGTACTGCGTGATGTGGTGCATGGCTTCCAGCAAAAGGTCCTGCCGCGGATAATGAACCGTTATGAAAGAGCATTACGATGGGGATTGAAAGGAAGCAGGCCCGGATGGCTTGTGGCTTCAGTGTTTGGGTTATTTATTTTTTCAGGGGTGGCATTATATATGAATATTATTTCCGGACGAATAAAAACAGATTTCTTTCCATCAGGTGATCCTAATATAATTTATGTATATCTGAAAATGCCGGTAGGTACAAAGACACAGGCAACTGATAGCATTACGAACGTGCTTGAAAAGAAAGTATACAAAGTGGTTGGACAAAACAATCCGATCGTTGAGTCTATTATTTCAAATGTGGCCGAAGGAGCTACCGATCCTTTTATGGGGGAAAGAGGCACACAACCAAATTTGGGCCGGATACAGATTTCATTTGTTGAATATGAAAAGAGACATGGGGAAAGCACAGGCCCTTACCTCGACAGGTTGAGGCAGGAGATCAAAGAGATTCCCGGTGCTGAGGTTAGTATAGCGCAACAGCAAAACGGTCCCGCTTCGGGTGCTCCGGTAAATATTGAAGTAGTCGGAGATGAGTTTGATGAGATCATCAAAACTGCAACTTCTTTGAAACGTTATCTTGACAGTGTGAATGTACACGGAGTTGAGAAATTAAAATTCGACGTTGATATAACAAAGCCGGAGTTAGCAGTAACGATTGATAGAGAAAGAGCGCAAAGGGAAGGGTTGAGCACTGCACAAATCGGCTCCGAACTAAGAACAGCTTTGTTTGGTCGAGAGGCAAGCAAATTGAAAATAGGAGAGGATGAATATAAGATACAGATACGTTATTCAGAACAGCTGAGGAACGACCTGAATGCGCTGCAGAATATGAAGATATCATTTAAGGATATGAATACCGGCGCAAACCGTCAAATTCCTATCAGCTCTGTGGTAAACTTTGACTATAACAATACCCTCGGAGGGGTCAAAAGAAAAAATCTTAAACGATTGATCACTATTTATTCTAATCTTACTTCTCCCAATATAGATCCCAATAAAGTGAACCTCGATATTTCAAAAGCGATCGCCCAGTTTAAGGACAAGCCAGATGATATTACAATTCGGCAGACCGGTCAGCAGGAAGAACAGGCAGAATCCCTCGGGTTTCTTGGTACCGCATTGATCATAGCATT
>DASYSW010000581.1:0-2966 GCA_036002905.1 Chitinophagaceae bacterium | reverse complement strand
TACTATAAGTTCTTATCCGGCGTGTCATTAACTTCGGATTATCCTATTGGCTCAGGTAATGGTGACCCTTACGGAACACAAACACAAGGTGCGACATTGCCCGATTTTGCCAATACTACTTTGACATGGGAAAAAGCAAGAACGGCAAGCATTGGTTTTGATGCATTGTTATTCAACAACAAGATTTCTCTTACGGCTGAATACTACCACAAACTGACATATGATATTATTCAATCAGTTTCCTTGCCTCCAAATACCGGCATTCAAAACCCTGCCGACTTGAATATTGCAGAAGTGAGCAACCAGGGTATCGAGGTGCAATTGGGCTATAACACAAAATTTGGTGATGTTGATTTTAATGTCTCCGGAAATATTACCACGGTTAAGAACAGAGTTGAGAAATTATACAATGGAACGCCATTAGGTGATGAAATGGGCCGCATTGAAGAAGGATATTCTATGTTTTATTTGTGGGGCTATAAAGTGGGCGGTGTTTTTCAAAGCCAGCAGGAGATCGATCAATGGAGACAATCGCATGCTGATGTAAGTATTGGTCAGAATTTGACGAACCCTTCTGATGGTTATCAGTATCAACCAGGCGACATGTATTTCCAGGATGTGTATGGAAACCCAAGAGATGCAAAAGAAAGACACAGTCCAACACCTGATAGTCTTATCAATAGTAACGACAGAACATATCTTGGTAAAACTATTCCCGGTTATTACTATGGGTTGAATCTGGGTGCCAATTACAAAGGATTTGATATTACGGTTTTCTTCCAGGGTGTAGGTAACGTACAACGATATAATACTCTAAAAGCAAGCATGGAATCTATGGGAAGTCTTGCTAACCAATGGTCAACAGTTCTTGACAGATGGACGGTAAATAACCCGTCCGCAAAAATTCCAAGAGCGGTATATGGTGATCCAGCTTTGGCAGGTCGTATTTCAGACAGGTTTGTTGAAGACGCAGGTTATGTACGGCTAAAAAACCTGCAGATCGGGTATACAATTCCAAAAACTTTTTTAGAAAAACTAAAGTTCATTCAAAACTTTAGAGTTTATGTAAGTGCCGTAAATCTTTTCACTATTACCAACTGGACAGGTCTTGATCCCGAAGCAGATTCAGGAGATTCAGGAAACCTGAACAATGTAATACCTACAACAAGACAATTTTTATTTGGCGTTAACGCAACGTTTTAAAATCAAAATAAAATAAAAATGGTTGTTCACCCGGCCAGTAACAATAAAACTTTTCAAATGAGATCTTCTTTCTTAAAAATGATAATAACATTTCTGATTGCTTGTCCTGTATGTTATTTGAGTTGCAATGAAAAAAATCTTGACCTGCTGCCCCATGGTCCGACAGAACAATCTTATTTTATCCAGGAGTCAGATTTTACCAAGGCCGTTTTAGGCATTTACGCAAAGATGACCGACTTTTTTTGGTACAATGCAGGACAAAGCAGTACAACTATCCCCGCTTTCCTTTTGCCTGGTGATGATATTACTACCAACGACAATGGTGAAGAGTTTGAACAATTCGGTCCTCTTCAGCCAAGCAGTGGCCGCTTGAATTATCTTTATACAGCGCACTATCAAATGATCGCAAGGGCTAATCTTGTTCTTCAAAAGATCAATGAAGTTGCAGATGGAATTTACAAGACTCCAAACCTGAAAAACTATCACAAAGGCGAAGCTCTTTTTCTTCGTGGTTATGCTTATTACAACCTTTGGAATTTTTTCGGCACATCACCATTGGATACAACTCGTGTGACTTCAGATGATCAGTTTACTCCCCCTGGCACAACAGGTACACAATTACTTGACCAGGCAATCAGCGATTTTTCGGCTGCTGCTGGCCTGTTGCCCGCCACCTGGGATGACGCAGATCGGGGACGAGTAACGGCAAGTTCCGCGAATGGTATGTTAGGAAAATCATTAGTATTCAGAGCTTCTGCAACTAACAACAACGCCGACTACACTGCAGCTATTACCGCACTCAATAAAATATCCGGGGCTGCTCTTACAAGCAATTTCAACGATAATTTTAATTACGCGACTGAAAATAATGAGGAATCACTGTTTGAATTCCAGGCCTCCCAGGCGTTTGCTTTCGATAATGTCTGGCTTTCCAACGATTTTGATAATGCTGTAGGTAACCTGTCTATTTTTTGGGGTTTTTATGATAACAATTTTGCTTTATTTGGAACGTCACAATTTTATGGGACTCAAAAACTGTTGAATGCCTTTAATGCAAACGACCCCAGACGGGACAGCACACTTAACCCTTCAGACAGATCAATTAAAAAATATGTGAGCAATAATAAACTTTCGCAATCCGGAGTGGGATCCGTTAATAATTATCGCATTCTTCGATATGCAGATGTTTTATTACTAAAAGCGGAAGCAACATTGCAGTCGGGAGGTTCCACCGCAGAAGCTATCGGTTATATAAATGAAGTGAGAACAAGAGCAAGAACGATGGGAGGAGGAACTGAACCGGCTAATTATTCAACGGCAGAAACGGATAAAGCCGCCATCATGAATTGGATAATCAATGAACGGCTTCTGGAATTAGCAGGCGAAGGCCAGCGATGGTTTGACCTCAGGAGATGGCAAATGCAAGGCATTATTAATCTTGACAACGCCTTTTTTAGTGCCAACACAAGCACCATGTCATTCCAATTACCCAAGCATTTGAATTTTCCGATCCCGAATGGCGAGATAGACGTAAATCCAAACGTTCAGCAAAATCCGGGGTACTAAAAAAAGAACAGAGTAATTTCTCATATACAAGCAGTCGTTAAAGAAACTCCCCATCATTGGGGAGTTTGCGTGATAAAACTCATGAAATCTTTAATTGGAAAATTGTTGGCGATCTCTATTTTTCTGTTTTCATTATGCTGTAAAAAGCATAGCGGTGCAAGTGCTTCAAATCACTCACCGTTGGCCAGCCTGGCTTT
>DASYSW010000580.1:0-5333 GCA_036002905.1 Chitinophagaceae bacterium | reverse complement strand
CCCGCTTGTATGCTAATAAATCCCACAAGAAAAAACGACAGCAATGCCTGGAACGTGTTAATGGGTTGCACTATGTGAAATGGCAGGAAGAATTTAAGAATAAACCAAATGCAATAAATTCCGATTACTCCTAACGCAAAGCGGTATAACCCGGGATTGTATTTTTTTGTTTCAAGGAACCAGATGCTGTAGATCATTTGGATGGTGACCCCGAGTGGAGGAATGAGGGTGTACCAAAATAGCATGTCTATTTTTGGGAAAAAGTATGGGGCAAATGCGTCTACCACCAACATCGAATAGCAGATGAAAATGATCACATTGAATGCATTTGCCAGGTACAGGTAATTTCTCAGTGATAAAAAGAAAAACAAGTTGCTTAAGAATACAAAGAGCATCAGGCCCAGGTAGATCCCATAAACAAATTTTTGCGATAGGGATTTTTCATCATAAACGTTCTGGGTATAGATGCGCAAAGGAATTGGCCCGGAGTTCGTAGTAAGTCGAATATAATAATCATGCTTCCCTTGTGATAAGGGGAACACCTGGAAAGAACTTTTGATTATTTTCTTGTGAATTGAAGTTTTAGAGCCTGCCCTGTAAATAATTGTCGAATCATTATTTACTCTTTCATAGAAATCGCAATCGGGCAAACCTGCCTGGGCAATTTCCAGCACGAGATTATCAGGGATGTCATTTTCGAAACTAAACTTTACCCAAAACACAGATTCGGTATATCCTAAAATAAGGTTGATTGTTTTTGAGGGGCTGAATTTATTTTGCCATCCCTGTGAACTAACGTCTGCAAAAGATAATTTTCCTGTCGCATCTTCCAGGACCTCCACCTTGTTCCCAATCTCCATTGCCCCATTTTGTCCCTGCCATTTGATAGTGTCCGCGTGCGAAAGCAACGGCAACAATAGAAGAGATAAAAAAATCTTTTTCATAGCCAGTGAATTTATGTCTTTAGCAATCATTCACATTAATCAGGCTTCACACAATCAGTCTGTACGGTTAATTTAATAAATAGGGCTTTCATATTTGGCAAAATCAGTTGGTATCTTTAGCAAAAAGGCAAAGGATATCCACCATACGAGGCAATAAATGCCAAAAGGAAGATACCCGTAAAAGCCAACAACAGGCATTTCGAAAATGTGAAACTTGTTCACAAACGGAACATTATATACCCAATAACCCGGGTAATCAGTGTGAACAATTCCCTGCGCATGGCTGGCACTGGCATAATTCTGTCCTTCGAGCAAAAAACCTTCGACAAGGTATGTTAATGCCATAAATAGTACCGGGGTCCAGTTTCCTTTTTTAATCGGTGCAAAAGGTGTCCAGACACCAAGCAGATCAAGAGCGACGGTGATGATGATAAGGGGTGAGAGCCATATAACAGGACAAAGATAAGTCGGCTGAAAAGGCATCAGGAACAATGCCACATAAGCTAAAGCGATAAGAATAACCTGGAATGATTTGCTAAGCGAAATCTTTGGGCCATGTTTATATTTATTGACAAATCGCGGGAAAGAATTAAAAAGGCTGTACCACTCAAAACAAAGCGGGAGTAATGCAGATGAGGCAAAAACTGCATAAGTGCAAAACACATCATCTTTGACCAAATATCCTTTGGGGTAGTACCAATATTCGAGTACAAAAAAGTTCAGATATTCAAAAATGAGCCAACCCGAAACGGAAGCGACCCCGATGGCCACTAACTCCTGGGGATCATTATTGAAAATTGATTTTCCCCCGGTGCGTTTGTACACGATCCCATCCAGCACAAAAGTGAAACCCCAGTATAGAGGAACATATGCCCAGTCCAGAAACCATTTAGGGCCGGAAAAATGCCCTATGAGAAAAATGAAACTACCGGCCCATACAACGAGCCCGGCCCAAAACCATACTGGAAAAGCAACGGAAGGCCTGGCCATCACGATATTTTTCTCTCCTTTTTTCCAGCCGAATAAAGTCGGGAAAAAATAAAGCAACATCGTTACAGCAAAGATTGCAGCTACCGTCCAGAATACCGGCCAGCTGAAATCCTCGAAAATCGTTTCCGGTTTCAGAGGAGGGAAATCGAAATAATCGTCATCAAAGTTTCCGTCTTTGTGAATATAGGCTCCGATATAGGGGATGATCATTATCCCGAATATCGAAAGGCACAGCCAGAAAACTTTTTTTGGAGCACTCATAAATCAGGGTTTAATCTCATTAATTCAGTCTCATTTGCTCTCACGCTTCATACTACAAGCCATAAGCTGCTTGCTTGCGGGCATGAAGCCATACAGCTTGCAGCCATCTTTAGCTTATGTGGGTGATATTTTCCACATCATTAACATCCTTAAACATGATAAGTAGCATGTATTGCACTACACCAAAAAGTATCATCATCAGGTAAGCCGGAATGTTGTCTTGCACGGGCCACAGGGCGTGCCAGACAATCTTTATAATTTTAACAGGTTCCAAAAATATTTCCCATGAATACAGGTATTTGTTACCAATATCCATTTGGGATTTCAATTCGCGACCCATATAGAATCCCAGGCAGCTTAATATCAGGGTGAGAGTAATAAACCACCTTGCGAATCGCTTGCTGTATTTTTCAATCATAATTCTAAAGATCACTTTCAACGAAAGGAAACCGATGAACACAGACAGCATCGCAAAAGAAAAGATGATCAGGGTGTCGTATCTTATTAATTCAGCATCCGGCTGGTCGCCCGGACCTTGAGAATTGTGAATAAGATCGCTGATCATATAAGGCGCATTCGGATAGAACAATACCCACAGTGCTACTGCAAACCAGAAAAGCAAGGTGCCCATCTTTTTATGATACATGTCAATCAACCAGGCAATGACAATGGTCGGAAATGATCCTATGAACAGATTGGATGTTAGAAAATTAAAAAAGTGCTGCCCCACATAAATATTTCGGATGACCAGGATAGCAAGGTTGACAAGCGTCAAAATAATTGCAACCCGGAGATAGGGGGGTATTATTGTCTTGGTGGCTGGCTTCATACTCCATTTTTTTAGGTTCTTATATTGAACGGCTCGTAGTGGTTACATGGGGAAACGTTGGTCACACGCGATCATGTATCTCATTGGAGGGTTTAAATCTGGGGTAGGAATTAAGTGGACTATAACACAATATAATTTTTATCCATAATAATAACAAACATTCTCCCTTAGTAAAAATCAAAAAAAACTTGCGCAACCTTTCGGTTTCTTGTATATTTGCAACCGATTGGTTTCATAAAATTCACACTTAAAATAAATACTATGAGAAAGATAATCGTGTTAGAGTTTATTACTTTGGATGGAGTAATGCAGGCGCCCGGTGGGCCTGAAGAAGATCGGTCAGGTAATTTTGAATTTGGCGGTTGGTCTGCCCCCTATGGTGACGAGGTATCTGCTAAGCTCATGAAAAAACAAATGGAACCTGCAGATCTGCTCTTAGGCAGAAAAACATTTGAGATCTTTGCTAACTTCTGGCCAGAGCATAAAGAGATATGGCCGGGTATTATTGATGTCAGGAAATATGTCCTGTCCAATACGATAAAAGAGGGAGACCCGGTTGTTACCAGGTGGAAAAACTCAACTGTTCTCACCAGCCTCGCCGATATCAAAAAGCTCAAAAATTCGAATGGTTCTGACATTAAAGTTTGGGGAAGTACCAAGCTCGTACAGCTGTTACTTGCGAATGATTTAGTAGATGAACTCTGTCTCAAAATTTACCCGCTGACTCTCGGTAAAGGGAAAAAGTTGCTTGACAATGGCGCAATTCCGGCAGCATTTACATTAACAGAAAGTGTTGCTACGCCAACGGGAGTTATTTTTGCCAACTACAAGCGAGCCGGAGAAGTCAAGACGGGTACGGTTGAAGCTCAAGAAGAAGCCCGTACTTTACCGGTAGCCTACCAACAACAGCGGATATGAATTATTCAGAAACAGCCCCACATCCGGCACTTTCAAAATACGTTGACGCGTACTGGGCGGTCACTGGGAGTTCAAAAACACTTACGACTGAAAAGATTTTACCAGATGGTTGTGTCGATATAATCTTTAATCTGGGAAACGATTGTTGTACCGACAATGGAACTGTTTTAATGAAAAATGACAGGATATATTTGGTCGGCACGATGACAAGATTTAAGGAAACAGAAATGGATGGTGACACCAGGCTGGTGGGAATCAGATTTAAACCAGGCAGTTTCTTAGCATTCTTCAATTACGAACCATTGTGTGAAATTGCAAATCGAACGGTTGAGCTGGATAGCCGTTTCTGTTTTAATCCTAATGAAATAACCAAAGCACCTTTTGAGCACCTGGATAAATTGTTATTCAAGAATTTGAAAAGACCTAACCAATACCTGTTAGAGCAAGTCCAGGCAATCCAAAAATCAAAAGGCCAGGTAAAAATCGAGGAATTAGCTTCTCTTCATTGTACAACTGTCAGGCAGTTGGAGCGCAACTTTAAACATTACCTGGGGATAACACCGAAAGAATTTGTAAACCTCGTCCGGTATCAAAATGTAAAGGCAGCAATCGAACAGCGGAAACCTGGCGAGTCTCTTTTATCGATCGCATTTGATTTTGGGTATTATGACCATGCACATTTAACCAATCACTTCAGGCAGTACAACGGCTGTGCACCTTCGGAACTTTGATTTTGTCGCATTTTTACAAGAGCCATAGGATCATTCAACGCTACCTTCACAAATAAAAAGTGAAAAGAATTAACGTTTACGCTGTTGTAGTATTATTATTCCTTACAGCATTTATTCAAATTAAAAGTTCAAGTAACAGGATGGAAGCAAGGTTTACAACTTTGACTCTTGGAGTCAATAACCTCGAAAAAGCGTATAAGTTTTACCATGAAGGGTTGGGCTTGGCTTCAAAGGGCATTGTCGGCAAAGAGTTTGAACACGGAGAAGTAGCCTTCTTTGATTTGAAAAACGGGATGACCCTGGCGCTATACTCCAGGGATAATTTAGCCTGGGATTCGCAATTGAAAAAAAGTGAGCCATCGCCAACGGAATTTTCAATAGGATACAATACAAGAAATCAATCCGAGGTTGATACATTAATGGCGCATGCAAAGAAAGCTGGGGCTAAAATAGTCAAGCCAGCTCAAAAGACTTTTTGGGGCGGCTATGGAGGCTATTTCCAGGATCCCGATGGTCATCTTTGGGAAATAGCTTACAACCCGAATTTAATTCCTCAGGATTAAATGCTATTCATTTTAGATTAAGATCGCAATGGAGTAGTTATCATTTGCGAAAGACCGGCAAACAATAAAGGCAATGATTTTTTCTACCTGTATGCCG
>DASYSW010000579.1:0-5742 GCA_036002905.1 Chitinophagaceae bacterium | reverse complement strand
ACGAAAGATTTAATAAAGAGTGGGGGAGAATGGATCTCCAGTGTGGCCCTGGAAACATCTTTGATGAATCACCCCCGGGTGGCTGAAGCCGCGGTTATATCGATTCCCGACGAAAAATGGATGGAGCGGCCACTTGCCTGTATTGTTTTTAAAAATGGCGAAACCGCTTCGGTAAATGAGCTCAATGAATTCCTGTTACAACATTTTGTAAAATTCCAGTTACCCAAACAATATATTGTATTGAAAGAAATACCCAGGACTGGCATAGGCAAATTTGACAAAAAGAAAATGAGGATCCTGCATGCCGAAGGCAAATGGATTGAGTCATATTCATTAGTGTAAATGGCGCAGTTCATTAAACAACGTATAATGCCAATCCATTCAATATCATCGGTAATGTTTTCTGAACAGAGCGCCGTATAATATAAATTTGAGTGTTATATGCCATTTCAAGCAACATTCTCAATGATAAAATCTGTATTGAAAATCATCTTGCCGTTGACCTCTTTTTTTATTAGTTGCGGACAAATACAATCATCTAAACAAAATCAAAAGACAAATAAAACTGAAAGTCTGACCGTTGAATATGCTTATGAAAAACTCACACTTAAAACAGGTAAGGGCCCCGGAAGTGTTGAAATAGCAGATTTCAACAAAGACGGCAAACCAGATATTATTGTTGCAAATTCAGACGAAAGCAGCGCATCTGTTTTTTTTAACGAAGTGGCAGGTAAGTTTTCACTTGCGAAAGGTTCTCCTTTTCCTGTTGACTCTTTCCCCAACGATATTGCAATAGCCGACTTTAATAATGATAACATTCTGGATTTGGCAGTCGCCAACAGTGAAACAAAACATTTGAGTGTGTTATTGGGAAAAGGAAAAGGTGAGTTCCATTTTTCTCCCAACTCTCCGTTCAGGTTAAGAGTTAAACCACATACGCATAGCGTGGCAGCAGCAGATTTTAATAGCGATGGTAATGTTGATTTGCTTACTGAAAGTTGGGGAGTAGATAGTGTGCTGATTATTTTTGGAAACGGACAAGGCAATTTTAATTCACCAAAATATTTTAAAGTTGGAAAACGGCCTTACCAAAGAGTAAGAACAGCAGATTTGAACAACGACAACTTTTCTGATATTATCACTACCAATCTTGAAGGAAATAATTGTACTGTTTTATTGTGTGATGGAAAAGGAAATTTCACAGAAGCAAAAGGCTCTCCCTTCTCCTGTGGCGATGCGCCTTTTGGTGTTGCGGTTGGCGACGTGAGTGGTGATGGCAATATAGATATAGTAATTGTAGATGCACCAACAATAACTGCTGAAAGCAAAGGCAAGGACGGATTGTTTATTTTATTAGGTGATGGTAAAGGGAAATTTTCAGCATTAAAAGGTTCTCCTTTTGCAACTGGTAAAAGTCCAAGCCGTTTGGCAATTGGGGATATTGATGGAAATGGCATTGCAGATATAGCGGCAGCAAATTATAATGACAAAAGTATTTCGGTTTTTTTTATGAATAAAAACGGAGTTATAACAAGCAAAGTCATCGAAGTAGGTAATCGTCCTGATGGTATTGCAATAAACGACTTGAATGGAGACGGGAAAGCAGATATTGTAGTAAGTAACCATGATGATAATACGATCAATATTTTATTGACTAAATAGTCCTACTTAAGAACCTGGGACATCGATAGAAACAAAATTGATCCTATACGTGATATATTCTTCTGGACTCTGGGTTCATTATGTATTGTGATGATTATCTGGACCGCTAATAATCTAATAAAGCAAAGGAAATGGAAAATAGTAAACATTGCGACAATTGCAATATTTGGTTTGGCACTGTTTTTTATTTTATTTCTGAAGACATTTTTGCCCGCTGGGCCTATTATATAAATTCAAACAAATCTTAGCGTTAGTTCCAGGAGAATAAGTCCAGCTAAAAAATGAACATTTTATTTTAAATTTAACAGCAGTTCCATTAACAGACAAAAGATTACTAATAAATAAATTGTTTTAGATGAGACATTTAATATTCTTTATGCACACTTCACTGGATGGTTTTGTAGCGGGACCCAATGGTGAAATGGATTGGATAAAGCTGGATGAAGCGATGTTTGACTTTGTGGCGACAATGACAGACCAGGCTGATACCGCACTTTACGGGCGGGTTACCTATGAAATGATGCAAAGCTACTGGCCAAAAGCAGGTGAACAGCCAAATGCATCTAAGCACGACAAAGAACATTCAAAATGGTATAACAATGTTTCAAAAGTCGTATTATCTAAAACAATGGAGGAAACCGGACTTCGCAATACCAAAGTTATTGGCGACCAACTTTCGGAAAACATCAATAAAATAAAACAACAGAACGGGAAAAATATTTTAATATTTGGAAGTCCTGGTGCTTCACAATCCTTATTAAATCATGGACTAATTGACGAGTTTTGGCTCTTTGTCAATCCGATTATATTAGGAAAAGGTATGCCGCTGTTTAAAGATATAACCGGGACGACTAAGATGAAACTAGCAGAGTCCAAAACATTTCCGTGTGGCGTTATTGCACTTCATTATGAGAAAGCATAGACAAGTTTAGTTCAAAATGACTTTTACAAAAGATCAGGCCCTGGGGAGCCAAAGAGTTTGCATTGATGGATGATCAGATTGGAATTGTCATTCAGCAATGGTAATGTTTGGCAGGCTGGGATAATGTTTTATAGCTTTCCCCTACGGATCATTGCTCAGTTTCAGTTTCCAAGCAGGAGTTGTATTATAAAAGTATGCGGACAATAACGATAATAATCATTTTCTCATTATTTACGGAAAGCAATTTTGGGCAGGCCAGGGATAGTAGTTTAAGAATTACCCATTTAACTGGTGATTTTTATGTTTTTACAACCTATAATTTGTACAAGGGAAACCGGATTCCGGCAAACGGGATGTATGTTTTGACCAATAAGGGGGCAATTGTGATTGATACACCCTGGGATACAACACAATTTCAACCATTATTGGATAGTATAAAGGAGAGACACAATCAAAATGTAATCCTGTGTATTGCTACTCATTTTCATGAAGACAGAACGGCAGGCCTTGAATATTTCCGGCAAAAAGGAGCTGATACATACACTACCAAAAAAACAGATGAGCTTAGCCAGAAGAAAGGAATGAAAAGAGCACAATATTTAGTGGATAAGGATACTGTATTTAAGGTTGGTCAATATTCGTTTCTAACATATTATCCCGGACCAGGTCACACTCCTGACAATATTGTCATTTGGTTTGAGAAGGAGAGGGTTCTTTATGGGGGTTGCTTAGTTAAAAGTGTAGACGATAATAATCTTGGAAATTTATCGGATGCCAGTGTAATAGACTATGCAACAACAATAAAAAACGTTCAGGAAAAATGCAAAAATCCGAAGTATATTATTACCGGTCATAACGATTGGACAAATATCAATTCATTGGAACATACTTTGAAAATGGCAGGGCAACTCAATGAGAAAAAGGGCCAACAACATTAGACAATTTCGGGATGATATGAGATACAAAGTCACCCTCCCTAAACAATATTTGTGCTCTTTTGACAGGACTTGAAATTGTATTTTTTGCATTTCCTGAATCTCTTCGAAACCAATTATGGACTCCAGGCAAATGATTGACCACCCAAATGCTGACCTCGCTAACGGAATTTTATTACGACAACTTAAGCGGGTGTTTAAAGAGCTCATTGGAGCAGGAGCTGATATAACCCTGACAAGTGAAAAGCGGCCTAGCGCGGCAACTGTGGCTAAAAACTTTAGGTTGGAACAATATCATCTATGGTAGGATTTATTTAAACTAAGTAGTTTTACTTAGTCTTTCAGCCTGTTATTGGAATGAAATGCCCGGAAACCCAATTTCAGCGGAAGATTCCATTATTTACTCCTTTTTTTCTATATTTATAACCGCATTATTAAATACTTAAAATACAGAGACTTAGAAGGCTGGCGCTAGTGTTTTATCAAGGGAATAAAATCAATATGGGCTTAAAAAACTTTCTACAAAAACAGGGGTTTATAGAAGAAGAGGATCCGGCGAAAGAAAACACCGGTAAAAAGACGTCTTCGGAAAAAAATACTAAAACCGAAACACCCGTTTTCTTTCCCATTCAACAAAAACCGGAAGCATCCACAGATCCGGAAGATGGGGCAGACCCTTCGTTTGTGACGCCACTGCAAAAAGCGGAAACAAGGGGCGAAAAGGTTGATCCCAATTTTATTAAATTTTTCGAGGATGAACTGGTTAAGGCAAATCTTGATGGGCCGGATTATTTTGAATTCCGGCAGCAACTGATCAAAACACAACAGAAAATGTCGGCCAAAGGGATGGCCGCTCCGGATGTTGTACTACAGGCTGTTGTAACGAGTTTTGAAGCACAGGGAGTTAACACCGACAAACTGGTGCAGGCAGCCCTCCATTATAAAGATGTCATCAAGCAGAAGAATGCGGATTTCATCCGGGGCGCAGAAACCGAGAAAAATAATCAGTTGCAGAAGCGCCAAAACGCACTCCAGGCGCATGCTGACAAAATCCAGAAACTCGAATTGCAAATACAGCAACTGGAATCCCAGAAACAACAGTTAATGGATTCTTTGAATAAGGAAAAAACCCAGCAGGAAGTTGACAAGTCATTTGGTAAAGAAGGAATCGAAAAAATTGACAAAGCCGAGCGACTTATCAATACAGCTCACGACTATATGCAATCCACCATCGATAGTGATATCAAAAGATTAAAATCTGTTTAGGATTTTATTGATTCAAACCTCAAACCAAAAAAATGAACGACCTGATAAAAACATCTTCTGTTTACACCCTGGAAACAGCAGACGAAAAGAAAATGCGAATAGGCATTACTGCAGCATTCATTGCAGTTTTTCTAATAGTTGGTTATTTCCTTTTGCCATTCCTTATAAAAACCATACACAACTGGATTGATTTCGGAATCCAGCTTGGCAAACTGGCATTGATGATCGGAATTATCGGTACGATTTTTCTCATGCGCAATGTGCTGATCGCAAGATGGAAGAGCGCAATCAGAAAAATGACCCGCTTCCTGATCAAAACGGATCTCCCGGGATTATTGGAAGTCGTTGTCGCCAACCGGAGGGCAGTCCTTGCCAAATTTAACCTGAGTATCAAAAAAATGATGGAAGCCATCAGCCTGCACACGACTAAAATGGCGGAAAGAAAGGAATCCATGCAAAAGAACCTTGATTATGCAGCGCAGTTTGGAAAACAATCCAATGATACACATCTGGACCAGCATGTGCGTGACAAGGCGAAAGATCAGATAGCCCATTTCAGCCGCGAAGCAGCAGAAGATGAAAAGCTGCTGAAAATAATGCAGGAGGATAAACAAAAAATGCTCAAAAGTTATAATTTTTTCGATCGCCTGTACAGCAATCTCGAAAGCAGTACGGAATCCGTTGCCAATACGATCGGAAGACTGAGGGACCAGCTGCAAACTTCCAATACCTGGAGAGAGGCTGCCCATAGTGCATCCGCACTTTTAGGTGTTTCCGAATTTGAAACGATTACTTTGGAAGAAACCAGGAACCGAATCGCAGAAAATGAATCCGAAGTCATGTCCATGATTCATGATCATGAAACCCTGTTGATGAAGATGGAAGCTGAAAACGGGATTATGGATGATGCCGGCCAAAAGCTCCTGGAACAATACAGCAACAAAGTGGATGTATTTG
>DASYSW010000578.1:0-1719 GCA_036002905.1 Chitinophagaceae bacterium | reverse complement strand
AGTAGTGTTCGCTTCAAGGGTATCCTTTAATCTTATTGTCAGTGTCCTCAATTTGGATTCTATTACTGGTTCCTGTTTTGGAACCGGGGACATGATCAGCTCCTGGGTGGCGTTTTGAAGTTGGATATACTCATCAAAAGTTAACGTGATCCTTTTTTCAGAAAAATTGCTGGACGAATCAGGAGGAGAGGCTTTTACTAATAATGGTGGAATGGAATCCTTAAGGCCACCTTCGGGAGGAATAATGTTTGCGCAGCCTTGACCGCTAACTACGCCAATTAAGGTGATTACAATGATGACCGGAAGAGATATTGCCGAGAATTTCTTCATCGAAGCTGCAAACATAGGCCGTTTCAATTATCAACCCCTACCTCTTTTCCTAATAATCCTTTAAATCCTAATGATTATGGTTCTTCTTCCTCCAGTTCATGTAAAGCAACCGTAAGGTTATTGTTTTTAACAAAATTGCACCAATGGCAGTCTTCCTTTCCACATCCAGTATAAAAATCATGATCCTGTATCCTGGCCCAAACCGATTGGATCTGCTCGCCAACGATATCAATATCCCGCTGCGTAATAAAGATCTTTTCTTTTTTGTAAGCCTTCTTTTTGTCGGGTTCAATAAAATCAAATTCGGTGCTTACAACTCTCCATCCTTTCTTCTCATAGTTATCGACAAGAATTTTATAAAAGACGGCCTGTCTCCAATAATCGCCGCCGTTAGGATCCTTATCGGATGGCGGTTGCAGTTTGAACTTTGCTTTGTCTGGATCACCCGTCTTATAATCGACTATATTTACTGACCTGCCATCAAACTCCAACTTGTCAAGCTTGCCTCTTACCGGCACATCGTAAACAACAATGTTTCGAATGTTTCGTTCGATCGCCACAATTTTATTCCAGCTGTTAATGTATTTATCGTAGTAGTTACTCAAGACTTCATGTCCATATTCCATACGTCCGTCGAATTGTTCTTTGGTAAAGCTTTCGCGATGCCGGTTCATATACCAGTCAAAATCGGCAGTGAATTCTTCCTTTGACGGGAACTGGTCATCGTTCACCTGCATTTTTCGGAATAATTGCTCCACTGCGTAATGAACCGCTGAACCAAATTCAATGGCCTCATTTTTCGGAGAGGGGATCCGGATAAGATTTTTAAAATAAAATTCAAGCGGGCATTTCAGATAGTTGTTTAGTGCCGTCACATTCATCACAAATTTGTCGAGCAGGCCGGAAACAAATTCTTTTTCTATTTCCTCAATTTGCGGGATCACTTGTTTTCCAAATTGCAGGGCGTGAAATTCACTTATCACGGATTCATCGACGAACACTTTTTCCACTTGTAACTCCTGTTGATCCACTATTTCGGCAATGAACATTGAAGGCTCGAGCTCTTTGCCGTCATTTTTATACCGGCCATAAGAAACGCTGAGATGTTGTTCAGCCCTGGTAAGCGCTACATAAAATAATCGGCGAAGTTCTTCCTCATCTGAATTAGCAAGTTGCGAGGAAAATATCGTATCCGGCAATTTATAACCGTTGTAAGGCTTTCGTTTCTTTTCCCAGGTTGAAGCATTGCAACCGGAAAAAAATACGTGTTCAAATTCCAGCCCCTTTGATCCATGCGCCGTCATCAGGTTTACACCTTTATCGTTACCACATATTTCCGTCAAGGGCAGGATCAGGTCCTCTTTTTTCATCAAATCAATGATGTTGACA
>DASYSW010000577.1:0-7126 GCA_036002905.1 Chitinophagaceae bacterium | reverse complement strand
ACACTTCTTCAGCGCCTGCCGGGATTTTATACCCGTTTTCATCAAGCCATTTTTTTAATCCGGCACATTCTGTAGCGCTAAGAATAAGAATATCGTACTCACCAACAATATATTTGGCCTCGATCTTTACCGTTTCATTTTTTCTTTTCATGCTATAGCCCGAGACAGCGACCTCGCTTAAAGCCCGGGGCGTCTTGTTATAGGCATCGTCTTTATAATATTGATTACAGGGGTTCTGATCATAGTATTCAACCAGCCTGGGTTGACTGTATTCATTTAGGGTTGTGAAGATCTGCTGGTTGACCACCTTGATATCGCTCTTTTTTAAAACCACGGGTACAGGTACTACCATGGCAAAATCTTTCATGTTACCCTGGAAATCGTTGTACATGGTGATGACCGTTTTGTTCCCGTCCCGGACAAGGATCACCTGGGAGGTTTTATTTTTTAATGTACCATCAGCCTTGCAAACATAGAACCCGCAAAATGCAATGGCCTCATGGCTGATCATAGCTGCCAGTATAATGGATGCAGCAATTTTTTTCATAAATGGCTTCATGACTATATGTTTAAATTTTTGCCTCCATCCCCAGAAAGGGAGTTGAGGATAGTTATTAAATAAGTGATTTTTCCATTGAAAAT
The DNA here is from genome assembly GCA_036002905.1 of Chitinophagaceae bacterium. GTDB lineage: Bacteria > Bacteroidota > Bacteroidia > Chitinophagales > Chitinophagaceae > VBAU01. Next base: position 6,484 of record DASYSW010000577.1, on the reverse strand, counting down.
TTTCAGCTTTGAACATTTTGTCCAGTAATGGTACCAGCGGTGCACAGCTCACCAATACCCACACCGGTGTGTTGTGTTTCCATTTAAATGCGGCGAGATAAAACGAAATGAATGCGATCAACACCGCCCAGATAATTCTTGCTAAAGGATGATTGGGTGATGTTCTTGGATCACTGATCATGAAAAACGTAAAAAGTAGCAGGCTTCCTGTGCTAACGGAATGAATAAAGTAATCCAGGGGCCAACCGAGCACATATACTTGTCTCCAGTACAGCAAGCCGATAAAGGTGAAGAGAAAGGCAAGGCTCACGTCAAGTTTTTGAACTCTTGTCACTACAATTACTCCAAGTGTTGTGGCTGTGAAAAATATTACAGCATTACTTCCCCATTGACTCGGGGACAACCATGCATCTTTTGTAAGAAGAATGGTTGCTATGATACCGAATGCTGAAGGGTTGAATATATGCTTGCGATCGAGACGAAAAACATATTTTGACACAACGGTCAGGAATGCAGCAAACAAACTTATATACCAGTGATTGGTTTTTAAAAGAAGACAAAGACTCATCGCACTTATTAAAACACTAAAACCCCAGCTGCTCCAACCTGACTTTCCCCAAAGGGAAAGGAGTTTATAGTGTTTTAAGCTTTCAAAAACGTAGTTGAATAGCAAGCACCCACTAATGCTCACAGCATAATGCAACCAGTCCGCATCCCATTCAAGAAATAAGAGACCGTACATTAAAAAGATTGCCTGGAAAATGACCTGGAAATAACGGGGATCAGGCGCAAACGATCTTGACTGCATAAAAATCTTTCTCACTTGATGAGCGAAAGCGTCGGATTACATAAAAAAAAATAAATTGCCTGGAAATTTTGATTTAGGAAATCTACGCGCCTAATTCGAATTGGGGCCAATCCCCTCAAAGATTTTCCTTCAACCGGATATTCTACAAGACACCGGAAGCTGAGTAATGTCTAATTAACGAGAGATGTGCAAAAAATGAATCTAAAAAATACACGTGCTTGAGATTTTCTTTGTTATCTTTCTAAGGTGAGTTGTTGACTTATCCTTGTAGTCCCGCACTTTGAAAGCTTTTACTGTACAGGTGCTGTTAGTTTTTTTGTGACCTACCCTTTGAGCAGCGTTGGCGTCGCGTCACTCCATTCGACCGGAAAATAATTTTTTATTAACTATAAAACACGACATCATGACTAAGTCTCATTCGCCTTTTATTGCAGCACTGGCATTTGCTGCCATTTATTTTGCCGGGTGCTCAAACGACAAACCAGCAGAAAGTACAAACACGCCGACAGCGGCCGAAAAACCCAGCTATGGAGGCTATGAGAGCCAGGTAAAATGGGGTGAACATCTTGTTGCCATCGGAGGTTGTAACGATTGTCATACTCCCAAAAAGATGACACCCATGGGGCCAGCTGATGACAGTACTTTGATGTTATCCGGGCATCCGGAGCAACTTCCCGCACCTGAAGTTGACAGGAAGGCGACAGAAAGCAAGGGATTAGTAGTTACGTCAGACTTTACCGCATGGATCGGCCCCTGGGGAATTTCATATTCGGCCAACCTGACGCCTGATTCATCGGGGACCGCTGCCTGGACCGAAAGTCAGTTTGTATATGCGCTAAGAAATATGGTAAGTAAAGGACTTCCCGGATCAAGACCGCTGATGCCACCTATGTCTATGATGCCTGTAAAAAATATGACTGATGATGAGCTGAAGGCGATATATGCTTACCTGAGAACCATTAAGCCTATTAAAAATCACTCTGTTCAGCCGACGCCTCCTGCATCGGCTCCGAAAAAATAAAACTCAGGGGTATTCGTATTTTATTTTAATTTTTGCCTTTAGCGAAAATTAAAACTCAAGTATACCGAATTTACAATGATCGCTCGCCGGCACTTGATTTGTTATAGACACAATCAAATAAGCCCCCTGTCGAAACAGCGGGCTTATTTGTATTTTGCTTTAAATCGTTTCATTCTAATCCATTGAGTTATTCATTTCAGAAGCTTTTTTGCGCCATTCTGCTGCTTTCCCGGTGTCTGTTTCCACTCCATTTCCTTTCTCATACATTGATGCTATATTGCGCATCGCATCAGCACTTCCTGCACTTGCAGCCTTTTCATAGTAACCCATGGCCTGTCGATAATCCGTTTTTACTCCTTCACCATTTTCGTACATCCATCCAATATTATTTAAGGCGGCATCACTTCCAAGCTTTGCGGCCCTCTGATACAACTCCATCGCCTTTTGATAATCTATACTGACTCCTTTGCCGTTTTCGTACATCCATCCAATGTCATTGATCGCGCCAATGTTGTTTGCTTCTGCCGCTTTTTCATACCATCTCATTGCTTCCGGGTAATCTGAAGCAATTCCATCACCGTTTAGATACATCGACCCGATGTTGCGCATTGCAATATCATAGCCGGCATTTGCAGCCTTCCGGTACCATTCAATTGCCATTGGGCCATTTTTGTTTACTCCCATCCCGTATTGATATAACCATCCGATGTTACTCATCGCACCTGCGTTGCCGGCATCAGCCGCTTTTCGGTAGCACTCCATCGCCTTTTGGTAGTCTGCTTTTGTTCCTTTACCTTTTTCGTACATGTGTCCAATGTTAAACATGCCCGCGGATTCGCCGTGCTCTGCGGCCTTGCCATACCATTCCATGGCTTTTTGGTAATCCGCTTTTACTCCTTCACCGTATTCATACATCCACCCAACACTATTCATTGCACCGGCATTACCTAACCGCGCCGCTCTTTTATAATACTCCATTGCTTTCGCATAATCCTTGTTTACTCCTTCGCCGTTTCCGTACATCCAGGCAAGATCATACATAGCGTCAACGTTTCCTGCAGTCGCTCCTTTTTTATACCATTCCACGGCCTTAACATTGTCTTCGTTTACACCCTCGCCTTTGTCGTACATCCATCCGATGTTGGTCATCGCTGCGGAACATCCTTCCCTGGCTGCTTTTTGAAACCAGTCCATGGCCCTGGCATAATCGACATTCAGGCCTTCACCCTTTTCATACATCCATCCAATGTCATTCATAGCCACAGAGTGACCCGCTTGTGCTGCCCTTACGTACCACTCTAATGCCTGTCGATATTTCTTTTTATTATAAAACTTTTTTCCTTCGTTGTAAAAGGTATTGCCGGCAGGCGAATCGCTGCCATCTGTACAGGAATATTGCGGAAGTACCGCCGCTACAATTAGAGAAGCTATGAACAACCTTGAGAGGTTACAATTAAAAGCTGCGGGTTTCATTTGTTCATTGTCTTAGGTTTCGGCTCATCGCTGAGCAAGGTGATGCCCCAATGATCCTTTCTCGTTCGATAACGGAGACAAATTATAAAAAAGATTTTTTTTCTGAAAACTGTCATTACAAGTGGGCACAAAATAATAAGCCCCACTGTGGAAACAGCGGGACTTAAGTAATGGTTCTGATTAAGAACTTTAATTTATTTATACTGAGCCGTTGTTTGGCTCGCTACTTTTTCTTGGGATGCTAAATGTAAGGTTTTTTCTGTTTTATTTATAATTACTTCCTTTTCTTTTTTACTGTGAATTTGTGCTAACGTAGGAGCGACGACTAACGATACAATCGACATCAATTTTATCAGGATGTTCATGGAAGGGCCCGAGGTATCTTTAAAAGGATCGCCCACTGTATCACCTGTTACCGACGCTTTGTGAGGATCAGAGCCTTTATAGTATACCTGCCCATTAATCTCAACCCCTTTTTCAAAACTCTTTTTTGCATTATCCCATGCGCCACCGGCATTGTTCTGGAACATTCCCATCAGTACTCCGCTCACAGTGGCACCTGCTAAAAATCCTCCCAAAGCTTCAGGGCCTAAAATGAAACCGACGATCAGTGGAGAGACGATTGCAATAGCACCGGGAGCAAGCATTTTTTTGATTGAAGCATCAGTAGAAATCGCAACGCATTTATCATATTCGGGTTTTCCGGTTCCTTCCATGATCCCGGGAATTGATTTGAATTGTCTTCTTACTTCCTCAACCATTGACATGGCGGCCTTTCCAACTGCCTGTATCGCCAGGGATGAGAAGATAAATGGTATCATTCCACCTACAAACAAACTTGCAAGCACGTCTGCTTTATAAATGTTGATGCCATCCATTTTAAAACCATTGGTATTGATCACACCAACATAGGCCGCGAACAAGGCAAGAGCCGTTAATGCAGCCGAAGCAATGGCAAAACCTTTTCCTGTTGCAGCAGTTGTGTTACCAACTGCATCAAGCGTATCTGTTTTCTGACGAACTTCTTTTGGTAACTCACTCATTTCAGCGATACCACCGGCGTTATCTGCAATGGGACCAAACGCATCAATCGCCAACTGCATCGCCGTTGTCGCCATCATACCTGCAGCGGCAATGGCAACTCCATACAAACCTGCTAACGCATACGAACCGTAAATACCACCTGCCAACACAAGGATCGGGAGCAACGTTGATTCCATTCCCACCGCTAACCCGCCAATCACATTGGTAGCATGACCGGTACCTGATTGCCTTACGATTGTATTCACGGGCCGTTTACCCATCGAAGTATAAAATTCTGTTATCAAACTCATGAGTGTTCCAACCACTAGTCCCAACGCAATTGCGCCGAATACATGGTTTCTTGTGAATTCAAAACCCCGTATGTACAAACTGCCTTCCGGCAAAATGTGAACGCATAAGAAATAACTGGCAATGGCTGTAAGTATAATACTTCCCCAGTTGCCCATGTTCAATGCTTTTTGAACAACGGATGTGTTTACAGAGGCAGAATCACTGATTCGAACAAAGAAAGTTCCAATAATAGAAAAAATAATTCCGATACCGGCGATAAGCATCGGCAACAGTATTGGAGAGAAGCCCATGAAGCCATCATTCAATGGGACTGGATTTGTTAATGCTGGAGTAGATCCAACTTCATGACCTAATACAATGGTTGCAAGTACTGTTGCCACGTAGGATCCAAATAAGTCAGCACCCATACCAGCCACGTCGCCAACATTATCACCAACGTTATCGGCAATGGTTGCCGGATTACGTGGATCGTCTTCAGGAATGCCGGCCTCCACTTTTCCAACGAGATCTGCACCAACATCGGCGGCCTTTGTATAAATACCGCCACCAACGCGGGCAAACAAAGCAATTGATTCGGCTCCGAGGGAAAACCCGGTAAGTATCTCGATCGCTCTTCCAACTTCATGTGATGTAGAAATAGCTCCGGGAGCAAAAATCTTGATCAGGACAATAAACACACCCCCTAATCCTAATACCGCAAGGCCCGCAACTCCAAGTCCCATTACTGAACCACCCGAAAAAGAAACCGACAGTGCTTTTGAGAAACTTGAACGTGCAGCATGGGTCGTACGAACATTGGCTTTGGTAGCCGCTTTCATGCCAATAAAACCGGCAAGTGCACTAAAAAAAGCACCTATAAAAAATGCTACCGCAATTGACCAGTGAGAAGACTCGCTGCGACTGCCCATAAATCCAAGGAGTAGGGCAACGATTACAGCGAAGTAAGCGAGTATTTTCCATTCAGCTCTTAAGAACGCCATCGCACCCTGGGCAATGTAATTACTGATCTCTTTCATGCGATCAGTGCCAGCTTCCTGTTTTGAGACCCAACTAAATTTGATGAACATATAAAGCAATCCAAGCACGGCCATGGCGGGCACCAGGTAAATCAATTTATCCATAAGCGGTATTCTTAATCGAAATTTAATCTCTCCCTTTGGAGGACGGCAAAGATAGGGGAGAAGATGGAATTTTTCACTTTAGGAATGGGATTGGGGAAATTTGTTTTTCAAGCCAATAACCTTGATTTAGCTGATGTTGCGACGCTCCGTTCAAGGTTCCGTTCGCTATTTAAAATGACAAGAGGTTGTTGTCTCAAAAGAAGTCTTCATCTACACAAATAGCCGGTAAGGTGAGAAGACGGTAAGTGTTGATAACAATGGAAGCTTTCTTCGCGACTTACCGCCTTTCCGGCCTATGCCGCCTTTTGGGACAACCTTCAGGATTTAAGGATTTGAGCCGTGGAAGTCATCATTGAGATGATCTATTGACATGAACGCTTCTCCCAAATTCTCAACAATGTCCCCGGCATTCATAGCTTCCATTGAATACTTTTCTGCTGCAATATCTCCAGCCGAGCCATGCAGATAGACACCCAGGATAGCTGAGTTAATTGTGTCATGATATTGACCAACAAGTGCCGTGAGAATTCCCGTTAGCACATCACCACTGCCTCCTTTTGCCATGCCAGCATTGCCGGTATTATTGAAAAAAACTTTTCCGCCCGGAGTCGCAATGCAGGTGTGGTGGCCTTTCAGAACAACAATGACATTTAGTTCCTTTGCCTTTTGCTCAGCAAGCCCTATACGTTCAAAGTCGTTTTTCGTTTCGCCAAATAGCCGTTCAAA
>DASYSW010000576.1:0-3763 GCA_036002905.1 Chitinophagaceae bacterium | reverse complement strand
CTGCTTTGTAATTATTTCTTATCGCACCAACCGTTGTGCTTTTAATGCACGCCTCTGCAAACAAACCTGTGATATAAAGTTCAGCTATATGGTTATCCTTTAAAAAACCGGAAAGCTCGTTATTGGTGAGTACATTCATCCTTGATTTACTATAGATTATTCCATTTACCCGATTCACCTTTTTGTCAATGCCTGTGCCTTTACCTCCTTTTTTGCAAACATTTCCTGTCAAAAAATTGAGAATGGGATTCGTCCATTCGTTGACGACATAAATAACCGGCAAATAATTAGCTTCGAAAAAGTCAATCGACTTATTCAGACCACTCAAAAAAGGATATACTGCCGCCGGGTCCATGTGTAACCGCGAGCGGCTGTCTAATAAATTTTCCTGGACATCAATTACAAGTAGTGCTTTCTTCTTTAGCTTTTGCTCTGCGATAGAATTGCCTTTCATTAAAACTTTCGTTGTCATAGTGATTAGTTTAATTATTACATCATTTAAATAACGATGGCAAAACTATTTCTACTTATGACATGAGACAATCACGGAAAACCGTTACAAGGCAATTCAGTCACCAAGATTATTGTTAATTCCAAAACAGCTTAAATGCCTTTTTTATCAGCTCCATCGAGTTTCTTGCATCAAGTTTTTCAAGCAAATGTCTCCGATGAGTTTCTACTGTGTTGATAGTAATTTTTAATTGACTGGCGATCATTTTGGTGGAGAAGCCTTCTGCGATCAATTTCAGAACTTGTTTTTCCCTGTCCGTCAAAGCATTCACAGGCTCAGTGCTATTGAGGGCGACCTTGTATCTTATTTCAGCATTGTTGACAGGAGAATTGGACAGATCAAGCAACTCGAGCTTGTGCAGCACTTTATCAAGCTTGCCATCTGCATCAATTGACAAATTGTAGACCGAATGCTGGATCCACATCCATTCACCTGTCCCTTTCTTAAACCGGTAATTTAAAGTTTGGGGCTCGCGGTGTTTTTTGTCAAATAAAGGTTTTGATATTTTAAGCGACTCAATTATCCTGTCACCCAACATTCGCCTGTCATCCGGATGAACTTTTGAAAACCAAAAGTCAAGCCCGCCTCGCTCGTGTTCTTTTGGCACATAGCCAGTAAATGATTCATAACAACTGTCAAAATAAATGAAACTGCAGCTTGCATACCTGAATAAAAAGTAGCAGTACTTACTGTTGTCAACATCTTTAGGAAACAGATTTTCGGGCATATCACATTCTGCCAGGATGAGATCTTGTAGCTCATCGTACTCCGCCTTCAACATAACACCATATTTGGGCGCAAAACTAGTAATTAATAAAATGCTCCGTTGGATGCGCAAGAATATGTTTCAGAAAGTATTTTGAAAACTGACTTTTCTCATAGTTGCACTTGAAAGGAGTGCCACTGGTTAATGATATCAGCTATCATTTTTATTCCTTCGGTAATTGCAGCCGGCCCCGGTTGTAAAATGATGGGAGACTTAATTTCAAAAATAAAGTCATCTTTTACGGCCTTGATATTGTTCCAGTTCTTCCTTGCTACAAGTTTTTCTTTCTTGAATTTTTTGCCACACCACGACGCCATGATAATATCCGGGTTGCGTTCTATCACTTCATTTTTATCTGCGATGATCCTGTCTTTCGCTAAGGACGCATTTTGTTTTTCCTTGTAGACGTCGATACCGCCTGCCAGTTCGATCAGTTCACTTACCCAGCAGATGCCCGATATTAACGGGTCGTACCATTCTTCAAAATATACTTTGGGCTTGCGTTCCTTGTTCTGACCTTTCTGATAGATTTCGTCAATCCCTTTTTTAAACTGATCTACCAGGTTTTTTGCTTTGTCCGCCTTGCCAACCAAACTTCCAAGTTGACCGATCATATTGAAAATCCCTTCCACAGTTCTGTAGTTATTTATCCAGACAGTTATGCCCTTTGCGATCAATTCCTTTGCGATTCCTGATTGTATATCTGAAAACCCGATCACGAGATCGGGCTTCAATGCGATTATTTTGTTGATGTCTGCATCAGTAAAGGTTGAGACAATGGGCTTTTCCTTTCGTACCTGTCGGGGCCGGACAGTGAATCCTGATATCCCAACGATCCTGTCCTGTTCGCCGAGAAGGTAGAGTGTTTCAACGGGCTCTTCGGTCAGGCATATTATTCGTTTGGGAAAAAAATCCATATTACGTTGCTGTTATTTTCGGTAGCAGCGATTTATTTAGAATGACAGACACTCCATTGTACTATTCCATTAAAGGTAAAAAATGTAACCAGCAGTTTTACGGCATTGCAGACCTGGCCTTTTCCAAAGAGCAAAAAAGGTCTTAGGAGCTTTTTTTGGGTTGATAACAAAGAAGGACAATTCCGCTTTTAAACGATCTTGTTTTTGTTAGCACCAGTTCGATTTTCTTATTAATGTCTTTTAAGAATGGAGTTCCACTGCCGATAGCAACAGGGTGGATCATGACCTGGAATTCATCGACCAAACCTGCTTCCGCCAGTTGGTTGACAATGCTTCCGCTGCCGAGTATTGTCATAACCTTTCCCGACTGTTTTAATTCCTTTACTTCTCCTATTATGTCGTCGTTGATTACCCTCGTGTTATTCCAATCCGCCTTTTTTAATGTCTTTGAAAAAACAATTTTTTCTGCTTTATTCATTCCTTCAGCAACACCCGCATTGTTTTTCTTCGCTTCCGGCGAAGGCCAGTAACTCACCATCATTTCATATGTTTTTCGGCCAAAGAGAAGGACGGCTCCACCCTGTGCATTCTCTGCTGCAAAATCACTTTCTTCCTGTGAAGGATTTTGATGAGCCCAGCTTATATCCTCATTTAGCCCTTTAAAGTATCCATTTGCTGATACGAAGTTGTATACTAATAACTTTCCCATATCTTTTCTTTTAATGTCCTGCAGTAAGGACAGGTTATCGAATATGATTACACAACTATAACAAATGAGATACCATAGATTGGACAACGAGATATTTCATATTTGGCATGTCAAAAAAAATCAGAGAAGATTGTAAAATTTATTAAACAGCAGAGTTTGTTTAATTTGTTTAATAAGCATTCGCGGTTATGAAATTTTCGTTTATGGTCCTTTCTTTATTGAGTCTAAATTGGTTTCCCAACAGGTTTCTATTGAGAAGATCAGAAAAAAGCATGACAAAAAAAGAAGTTGGCGAATGAACAATAAGTTTCCTGGTCTGACTTATCCCAGTTCCTGGATTGCGTCGACAATAGTTAGAAGGTTTGCGCTGGATTCGATGCCCACTGACAGATGTCCATTTTCCAGGGGCATGACAAACTCATAAAAAGAGCCGTACCTGATGATCACATACCTGGCACCGCCACAATCGATATTTCCACGCTGCGTCACCAACTTGAGTAAGGTAGGGTTTACAATAAGTTCTTCATATTTATCTGACTCCGGGCTACTGGTATTTTCAATACCCGGGCGCTCTGAAGAAATTAATTTATCGTTCGCGTAAATGGCCACATAACGGATGTCTTTGGAGATCGCAAAAATTTTTTCTTTCAGTGATTCCATAAATTTTTACTTCGTTTTGTTAATTAATGCACACGTTTATACTTTCTCTGCTTCTTTTATCTTCAACGCATCGATTAGTTTTTCTGCATTGAATTGAGTGTCTACGGAGGGTAAGTAAATATCAAACGCCTCAGCCTGGAGTTTTTTGGCATATTGCCCACTAAAAAAATAGTTGCCGTCTTTTATGACATAATTTAAAA
>DASYSW010000575.1:0-4862 GCA_036002905.1 Chitinophagaceae bacterium | reverse complement strand
GCATGGGCTCTGTAACATATACCTGGGCATCGTGTGTGGATTGTCGTACGCAGGGAGGTACCACCGTGAAGCCATCGTTCTGGTAAAAAATTTTAGATGAGAGCAAAAACAAAAATCAAATACGTCTTTTTTTTACTTGGGCTTTTAAGATCCGTCCTGGCTTTCGCACAGGCGGATGCTATTCAAACCCTGCAAAGGCAGTTTGAGCAATTCGGCACACAAGGATTAAGAGAAAAATTGTATGTGCACACGGATAAGAATTTTTATACACCAGGTGAAGTGATATGGTTTAAGGTATATGCTGTTGATGGTATTTTTAATAAACCCCTTGATCTGAGCAAAGCGGCCTATATTGAAATCCTCGATAAAGATCATAAGCAGGTCCTTAGCGGAAAGGTCCCGATGAGAAATGGTTCAGGTTTTGGTTCGTTTACAATTCCGGCTTCAATCAATTCGGGGAATTATCTTTTCCGGGCATATACAAATTGGATGAGAAATGACGGTCCTGGTTTCTTTTTTGAGAAAATGTTAACTATTGTAAATAGTTTAAAAAAGCCCGGCTGGACCGCTCAAAAAGCGGGGGAAAATTATGATATACAATTCTTACCGGAGGGAGGTCAGCTTGTAAGCGGTATCGAAAGCCGCGTCGCATTTAAAGCGATTGATGAAAACGGCAAAGGGATGGACTGCAAAGGCTTTATTCTCGACAAAAAGAATGATACGCTTTCGTATTTTCAAACCCTTCGATCTGGAATGGGAAGATTTTCCTTTTTGCCGTCACCAGGAAATGAGTACAGAGCTTTTATCCGGTTGCAAGATGGAGCGATTGAACAAATTCCATTTCCAGAAGTTCGTGCAACAGGATTTGTTTTACAATGCGAGGATCATGAAAAGACGCTGATGATAACAGTCATCACCAATGAAGAATCATCAAATATTTATTTGTTGGTACATACACGGCAAGTTATAAAGAACATAACAGCGGCAAACATCACCAATGGTAAAGCAGAGTTCACTATTAATAAAGACCTGCTCGGTGATGGCGTTTCCGACATGGTCATTTTTAATGACCAGCTAAAACCGGTTTGTGAGCGTCTTTATTTCAAAAGACCGAAACAACAATTACAGATAGCATTAAAAACAGACAAGGCTGAATATGCAAAACGCGACCGGGTTGACTTGCAATTGCAAACCACTAATCAACGCAATGCAAAAACTGATGCGGATCTTTCTTTATCGGTTTATCTATTAGATTCTGTCCAGACATATGGTGACAACGATATAATGAGTTATTTATGGTTGTCTTCAGAACTGCGTGGTCATATTGATAATCCAGCTTATTATTTCAATTCCACGGAACCCGAGGCGGCTGAGGCAGCCGACAACCTTATGATGACCCAGGGATGGAGAAGATTTAACTGGAGTGATGTACAACAGAACAAAAGGCCATTACGTGAATTTATTCCGGAAACAGACGGTTCTTTTGCCAGGGGAAGAATCGTGGACAAACAATCCGGCCTCCCTGCTGCCGGCGTACAAGCTTACTTATCAGTTCCGGGCCAGCATTATTTTTTTACCAGTACGTTGAGCGACAGTGAGGGACGAGTGAATTTTAATATCAATGACCTGTACGGAAATAATGACGTGGTCGTTCAACCGGCGGGTCGTGATAGCAACAGGTACCGGATTGATATCAATAAACCGTTTTCGAATGAGTATTCTTCAACGGCGTTGCCCCATTTATCCATGCCAGTGCAGTTTACGCCTCAATTGCAAATGCACAGCCTGAGTGGCCAGGTACAGGTTGCTTACATGGGCAAAGAACAACAGCGGTACATAATGACGTCTTTTTCTGACAGCACTGCTTTTTTCGGCAAACCAGATGGAAAATATTTTCTTGAAGATTACACAAGATTTAAAACCATGGAGGAAGTGATCAGGGAATATGTAACGGAGGTAAGGTTGAGAAAAAAAGATGGGGTGTTTCGGTACATGGTGAAAAACACACCTTATCAATCTTTTTTTGATTTGGATCCTTTGATTTTATTGGATGGCGTTCCGGTTCTTAAACAGGACGAAATGGCTTTATTCGATCCGCTCAAAATAAAGAAGGTGGAAGTTGTGGCGCGTACATTTTATACAGGGCCGGTAGCTCACTACGGTATAGTAAGCTACAGTACTTATGATGGAGACCTGGCCGGGTTCCAACTTCCTTCAAATGCAATCGTAACTGACTACCCGGGTTTTTTATATGAACGTTCTTTTTATGCGCCCACATATGAAACAGAACAGGAAATAAGCAGCAGGATGCCGGATTTCAGGAATGTGCTCGAGTGGGATCCGAAGGTCAGGACAAAAGAAGGGGAGCAGTCGATTAATTTTTACACTTCGGATCTCCCGGGAAAATATTTGATCGTGGTCGAAGGAATTTCAAAAGATGGAACATGTGGGTCTGCTACGCAAATGATTTCGGTAAAAAAATAACTTCAACTTGGGAATCGGAGACTCTGCAAGAAAGAAAGATGCTGACCTTATTACCTTAGTAAAAAACGAAATTTAGGGTCAGAACCTTATTTAAGGTTGTTCTCTTTTCAGTTAGTTGTCACTAAGGGAATAAGGTTAAATCAGCTTGCAAGAATATGCGCACATTTCACGTTGTTTAGAATTCAATTGACAGGTTCTTGGCGGAAGAAGTGTTATATCAGGATTTTAAAACCGTACGAATCTTGTAAACAACGAATCATTATCATGAGGGTATACGATAATCAAATGTTTTTCATCCAGAGTAATGATCTCGTATACAATTCCAAAATTAATTTGAGGATCGATTTTGAACATAACATGGCTTTTATCCGGCATGCTCCATGTTCCTTTAATGTCACCACACGAAAGCCAGCCTGAGGTGGTTGATGTATCAACACATGGAACCCCATAAAAGATATAAGTCGAGTCAGCAGAAATTTTTAAATCGCCTGGTCTAAATTCTGTATTTGACGTTTTAAAACTGTCTATAAGATCAATACGTCTCCAACTGCCAATTAAGCTATATCTTTTGCATGATGTTGCTGCAGCTAAAATTGTAAATACTATTAGTGAACTAAATCTTTTCATAAACAAAAGTAAGCCGAGCAAAATTACAGAACGTACAAGAGTGCGACGCAACGAAAGTTTAATAGAGCTACTGCAGCTGGCTACATAATAACTAACAATTAATAATTGGCAGACTGACTTCTCGCGATAAATCGGGATCCGCCTAATGCGGATCCTCGCAATGACGATTCATCCCTTTTATTTTTTCTCACCAAACAATGGGGCACATAAAAGATTCCTTCTATAAAGCCCTTCCTATAAGTTTTGTTATAGAAAACCTGGAGTCGGATGAACGTACCTTGCCAGTACTAAAATTTATTCTATTAATTAAATTCAAAAATGATGACTATGATGCCAAAAACGCAACTCGCTTCGCTATTGATACTGATAGCCGTTACAATAACAGCTGTGTCTTGTAAAAAAGATGGTGGCACAAGCAAACAAAAAACGAAAACGGAACTTCTCACCGAGGGAACATGGAAAAAAACCAGTTTAACAAGCACTCCTGCTTACGACTGGTACGGTGACGGAAATTATGCTACAGATATCTTGAGCATCATGGATGTTTGTGAATTGGATGATTTCGACACCTACAGATCAGATGGCACAGGGGACACGAATGGGGGGTCGATGAAATGTGGCCAATGGGATCCACAAGCATGGCCGTTTACCTGGGCTCTTACCGACAATGAAACGAAGCTGGTATTTAATGGCATTAATAAATTGAACTTAGTAGAGTTGACGGAAACTACTTTAAAATTCCGTACGACTTTTGAAGAGAACGGTATCACTTATACCCAGGTAGAGACTTATGGCCATTAAGAATTTTTGTGCCGGGTAGTGTAGAATAGAAAAATGTTGAATAGAATTACCGAACGATGAACGGATTGCGACGCAACAGCTGATGCTATGAAATATTTAAGCTTGTATAACAATGGACAATAGATTCCTCGCTGCGCTCGGAATGACAAACCTGTAGGAAGTGCAAGCTTTCCTAGTTGGATGCACCAGGTAATGCAAATGCTACGTAACTATCACCACTCTTTGTGCCCAATTTGCCACCGCCGCAGGCGATGACGATGTACTGTCGACCATTTATTTCATAAGTGGCGGGCGTTGCGAATCCCGAAGCAGGTAAATCGGTTTCCCACAATAATTTTCCGGTTCGTTTGTTGAATGCACGGAACTTCCCATCTTTTGTCGCAGCAATAAATAAAACACCACCCTTTGTTACCACTGGCCCACCATAATTCTCGGTACCTGTTTCTTTCACACCTTTTGCTTTGAATACTGAATCTTCACCAAGAACGATTTCCCAAACATAGTCACCTGTATTGAGATCAACAGCATTCAAGGTACCCCATGGGGGCGCAAGCGCCGGCAGTCCTGATTTGCTTAAAAATTTATTGTAGCCGGAGATTGTGTAAGGAATTCTGCGGAAAGAATCAATGGCTGATAATTTACCCGTGTATTTTTTTTGCTGCTCGTTTTGCAGGTTCAGCACATAAGCAGCAATAGCATCTTTATCTTCCTGGCTCAAATGTCTGAATGCGGGCATCATTCGCCGCCCATTGTTGATGAACTCAACAAAACTGCGTGGGTCAAATTTGTTTTCAATGCCGACGATAGAAGGGTAATTGCCGCTGCCTTTTTTATCAGGACCATGACAGCTCATGCAATTTTGGGTATACAATCGTAAACCCGCTTGTCCAATATTTTCCTGCGCCTTCGCCGGATCAATATCAAACATCTTAAGTATCCACGCCATTTCA
>DASYSW010000574.1:0-8319 GCA_036002905.1 Chitinophagaceae bacterium | reverse complement strand
ACTCTTGTCAATAGGTTTATTTGTTCACAATTTTCATGGTCGCCCTTTATTGCCTTCTTAGAACATCATCATTAAATCCGACAACAAGCCTTGATGAAGGATCCGCATTATTCTTATCAAACCCTGCTTCCGTAAAGGCAAGCTTTATTTTCCTGCTGTCGCTGTAATTAAAAATAATCGAGTGATTTTTTAGTTCATACGTTCCTGAGCCAGGTGCCAGGGCAGGATTAAGGCAATCGACGTACTCATGATACAGGATCCTGATAGCTCCATTGTCAGTAAATTTTCCGTCGTGCGTGAAGGTCACAGTGGGGATCGTTCCATTCCATTCATCCATGACATAAGTACCGCTGAACTTTACATAATCAACATCATTGAGTCTTATAAAACCATGATCTGTCTTATTGGTGGTAATGACCAACTTGTCATTTTCCACGCGCAGCGGAATTTCGCCATAAGGCAATTTTAAAAGGCCCCTTCCACCATTGATGCTATAGGAACCCCAATCGCGCGGATTGTTTTCTGCTTTTATCAAAGTATTTATTCCGTCTAATCCTTCAAGCGGAAAATTTTTTCCGAAATATGCCTGTCCATTTGAAAATAAAATGAGTTGTTTCACTTTCAATTCGGCGCCAAGCTCCGCACCCGGTTTCGCAAGACCAACAGACATCGAAAGCCCTTGCCAAACGCCGGTAAACACATTGCCCTCAAGTGTGCCGTTTGCTACTTCGAGGTCATGCCAATCATCGAATTTCACGGAGAACAAAAACTCTTCAATGGCATCGGCGTACTTAAGCCGGTCAGAAGGATAGTATCTTGAAAGACCACCACAAGTATTTCTTGATTTGATGATGGCTATTCTTTCAAAACGGTTGTTCACCTTTATCACAAACAGGTCAAGGCCGTATTCATCGGGGTAAGCTGTACCGTTATTTACCTGAACCCCACCAGAACACCGAATATATTCCCAGCCTCTGAAAGATTTTTTAGCTTCTCTTGCCGTATAGTTTCCTCCATTCACCTCGTGCATTTTCGTGACCTGCAAAACTGCACAGGTCTCATCATAACTTTTTTCCAACGCTTGCTCTATAGTTCCGATGAAATCTACAGGCTTCATCACCTGGATGGAGAGATATTCTCCTTGCGGCAAGTCAGCAGGACTCATTCGTGCCCCATCCTGGTATTTAGTCAGCTTCCATCCCGGAGGAGCGTTATAGATTAACTTTCCAAATTTTTCCGAGCCGATAGCTATCGGCTGAGCGAGCACCGGCTGTGACAATGTGATAGTCATGGAAAGGAATATTATATTTAAGAAATGCGGTTTCATTGATTTTCTCCACGTTGATTTTTACTTGTCGATCATCGCCTTTAATTTTTCGATCGGAAAATTCTCTTCGACAATTCTTTTGAAATTCACACTCCCCCCTTTGACGGTACCGTTGATTAATTCCAGGATAAAAAATTGCGGAACGTATTTAGCCAAATCCTTTCTGAAATAATTGGGGTTTTCCGTGGCCAGCAAGGTGCCGCCTTCTGATTCTGGCAGGAAGACAGGCCCCTCATTCATGAGCAGTGGGTCCAACCGCACAACGGCCGGCGCATCCAGCAGACCGTCTTTGGTTGTTTTATCTAATTCATCATGGAGTTTTTTCAATGCATCAGTCTGAGCTTTCTTATTTTGAGCCTTTTGTGCGTCTATCTCTACTTGAGGAGTACGAACCTGGGCAGGCAAGGCGTCATTGTTCTCCTGCATACTCTTAATAAGGTCATCATAAAACCTCGTGGTACATTGAATGGCCCGATCGAGGTATTGTTTCCTGGTAATCGGTATATAGGGCAACATGCCGTCGCGACTGACCAGAACAAAATGCGAGGACGATTGATTAGCAATGTTAGCTGGAACATCCGAGAGCACATCGTAACCCTTCCACGTTCCTATTTTAAACATCTTGGTTTTGATCGGGCGGCCATCAATAGTCCATTCATCACTACCCCCCATCACATTTCCATTTAAGATGTAGAGCCAATTGGCATCGATTGTTAAACCGCCGACAGGGATTTCGGGATAGCCGTTGTACATCTCGTTTGGGTTGTCTGTACAAATCCAGGGACATAAAGTACAACTATACCTTAGGCGATAGACGGGATTGGTCCTGGTTTTTGTTTCTTCCAAATCACGATCTCTCACGAGTACGTATTTCACTTCGTCTGCAAAGGATGTTTTGGTGAACGATCCACCAGATGAGATATCAACCCCCATGGGTTGCGGGTATGTTTGACGAACTAAATCATGTATCGCATTGAAACGTCTCATCACTTCATCATTATAATCGGTTACAGTCATCGGTTCATGAATCAGCCATTTGCCTTTGTAATTATTGACGAATTCGTCTGAACATGGACCATTGATTTTTAGTTTCGGAAAATGGGGGTTCTGCGCCGATGCATGAATGGAGAAGAAAAGTATGATGAGTTGTTTTTTCATAAAAACTATTTATCGATCATGGCCTCCAATTTTTCGATCGTGAGATTAATGTGCAGTCTAAAAGAAAAAAGAAAATGATGGTGATTTGTTTTCTCATAGACAAATTATTTATCGATCATTTCCTGCAACTGGTCGAACGGAAACTTTTCTTCGATAAGTTTTGCAAGGTCTGCCTGTGGTTTCCAATCACTCCATGTCCAGCTTACGACCAGGAGTTGCGGGACATACTTCGGCAGATCATTGCGCATATAATCGGGGTTCTGGATCACAAGCCTCCAGCCGCTTTTTTCATCTGTAAAAATTGGGTCTTGAGGGTCAATAACCCAAAGGAACTGCACTATTGCCGGCGCGTCAAGCAATCCTTCTTTTGTAATGTTTTCAAGTTCTTCGTGGTATTTTCTCAACGCTTCATCTTTAGCTTGTTTTAGTTTCTTTAATTGTTCATTCTTGCCCTCCTGTTCCGGCATTTCCTCAAAAGCCTTTATGCTTTTGTCCCAGAACGACTCAGCATATGGAATACATTTTTCGAGATATTGTCTCCTCGTAATCGGTATATAAGGCAATAGCCCTTTGCGATGAATGATTACATACCTGTTTCGTCCACCGGTGCTGATGCGATATGTTGGCTCATCAATACCCAACAATTCAAAATCTCCAAATTTTTTGATCAGCGGCATCAGTGTACATACAGGATAGCCGTCTATGGTGATTTCATCTTCTTCCAAACGCTTGATTGCCGCAGTGAGCGTATTTGCCCAGGTGCCGAACCATGTACTTGTTTCACCCGGGTAGCCGCACCATATTTCATGTGCGTTGCTGCTGCATGCGTAAGGAAAGAAGCCACATACAAAACCAAATGCTGCACCTGTTTTTTTCTTAATAGGATGGTACTCCAATCTTCCCTGGTTATCTCTTCCAATCCTGAACTGTTCCGCGAAACCAACTGGACTCAGTGTGCGATACCATGCAGCATCGACGCCCATTGGCTGAGGATATATCTTCGCTATCAATTCATGAATTGCATCCACTCGCTTCGTTACTTCCTTGATCTGGTTGCTCTGAAGATTTAATTCGTCGTTATTAATATAATAGTTGGTGCTGGTGTTCAACCAGCGCCCGGGCGTTTTGAATAAGACCCCGTCGTTGCACGGGATCTCTGTTTGGATAAATTTTTGACCCAGGCATGATGAAGAAACCAGGAACAAGAACAGTATGGTGACTTGTCTTTTCATACTTGGAAAAATCTTGTCAATGCATTCAAAGGGGGCTATGAGTCACGGTTATCGTTATGTCGGCCTTCTTCATTTTTATTCCATACTGCCTGTCCGGATCTGATGGGTCCACCAATGAATACGTTGTTGAAATAAGAGTAGCATTTCCGTTTTGAGCATCGAATGGAACCACTGTATTTCGAGTATGGGTTGTTTGAGTAGCATTTTGCAACATTTTGCTTTTTTTCTGCCACATTAGGTATAGCATCTTCAATTTATCAAGATTCGAATTCCCTGTCGAAGGAGCGTTGGTATTTCCATTACTAATATTCATCGCCTCAAAAGCGTTTGAAACCAGCATGGCTGAATTGTCCTTAGTCCCCATTACTGAAACAAACATTTTGTTGACATATTGAAACAGGTCGGTTGTATAAACTTTTGAATAGTCATCGTTGTTATGTGCTGCGAGATCCGCGTCGCTGAAACGCAAGCCCTCCATGTTGACTTTGTCATTGGAACCATTAGGGCAGAGGTCTATTTTAAAAACCGGGGAGATCATATTCATTTTAGGCGGCCCTGTATAACCAAATGTTCCGACACCCTTTATGAACTTGGAAGCACCCGGCTGTACAGTGAATGGATATTCAAAGAGCTCCTCGTTTCCACTCCTGTCCGTGTGATCCGGATCTTTCAGACTTAGATGCCAGCTACACTCATCTCGTCCCAGCGTTACGATCAGGTAGTCTGATTGAAGCTGTGCGGTTGCCTCCATAGCGAGTTGTCCATCACCTTCAAACACATAATCAAGGTCCAGTTTCATGGAAAGCGAAAAGCGGTTGTACTTGTCAAGCTTATCCACCCAAGCCTCAAGATTTTTATCAACGTCAGTGGAGTGGCTAAGAACTTTCTTATTCATCTCATGGCTCTCGTATAAGCGGTATTCAAACACAGCGTTGAAATTCAGTGCGGCCTTTTGGTCGTTTACATATTTCTCAAATACCGTGTTGCTTACCACCAGATTCTTAACCTGTTCGAATACGACATGAGCCGCGCGTTTCAGGTTTTTTGTCGATTGCTCTTCCGCTTCGGCAAACGTTTGAAAGTTGAGCTTCTGTAAATACATTGCCATCAGCACGAGAGCATGTTCAACTGCCACATTGGAAGGCTGGTACTTGTTGCTTAAATCCTGGAGTTTTTGCGTTAGCCTTTCCAGCACCAGGTCAAACGCTTTGACGATATCAGCTCTTAAATTGGGTGTATTGGATAGTGAAGTATACCCCTGCGCTCCGGCCCTATTAATATCCAGGTAAATGGCCTCCAATAAATACAAGAGCCCGTTTTCATCGTGGCAAAAAGCTTCAAACCACTGCGACAATTTACTTTCATATTGTTCTTGTTCACTTGAATTGCAGTCGCACAAATTGTTTGGTCTTTCGGGCGCATCGGGCACATTTTGAGGAGAAGGTAGTGTGGACATGCTTATCACAAGTTGGTGGTGAAGGACCTCAAGAGGTTCTGAAGAAACGTGCAGCTTAACACTGTTTTTTCCGAGGTCGTAATACCTTTCCCTGAATGAGGTAAAATCGTCATAAGCCTTTTGTATTTCCGGATACATAAAGAAACTGTTCAGCCGGTTGACTTCTGCGGCCACAAAATCATTTCTTATTTGTGAAGTTTGGGAAAGTGTGCTTAACAATCCGTAATAGGAAGTATCAACGCGCTTGTCTGTCTGGATGATCAACGAGTTATTTGTTCGATTGTACCGAACTATAGTTCTGCCAGAAGTTATAATTGTATTTGGATCGATTTTTTTTCCTTTATACCAGAAGAGTTGGTCCTTTGCCTGGTCTTTGGTGGGCGCTGTTACTGGCTGGTTTAAGACGATCGGTTCGAATGGAGAAACATATTTCGGTTCCCTGGTTGTGGCAGGAGCAAGTGATTCCGGTCGCTTATTTTTCTGGCTGGCCATATTATCTACGCCGCCGACAATTTGCCGCAAGGTCGCCAATTGAGTCTCCATCTGTTTGATGCTTTCCGGATCTTCGTTGTTGGCTTTGGCTTCAGCAATGTCTTTTTCCAGCGCACTTATCCGCTCCTGCGCTTCTCTTTTCATATGGTTGAGCTGCGCTTGCATTTCTCTTTGCGACGGTTTCACCGTTTTATCTGCAGGAGATGGAGACTGGGAGAATGCCTGCGTGATCGCGAAAACGATGATTGAAAAACAAATTATAACTCGCATGCTACTATTAGTTACAGTTTTATGAATTCAACTCTTCTATTGTTGGCCTTACCAGCAGGCGTATCGTTCTTGTCAATAGGCTCACTCTCGCCTTTGCCGTCAGTTTCCATCCTGCTTTCATCGATACCGAATTCTTTTGCCAGCGACTCTTTTACTGAAGCGGCTCTTTTCTTTGATAAATCGAGATTCGCAGCATCACTTCCATCAGCATCAGTGTGACCAACAATTTTCACTTTCAGATCTGTGTATTCCTTCATCACATCTGCCATTTCTTTCAATGTGCCATAGGACTCAGGTTTAATGGTGGCGCTGTTCACGTCAAATAAAATCCCGTGAGTAACCCACTTCTTTTGTTCGAGTATTTTTTTTCGGGTGTCTGGTGCGCCAACACCGAGGCGCAGGTTACCCATGTAATAACTGGCGTTTTGCCCCGGCCCCTGTAGCCACCAGACAATGGCGTTGTATTTATCGTTTGGTGACATTGCTTTGGGCAGATCCCACGCTTTTTCCTGGTTGAAATAAACTCTCATTCTTTCCTTTTGCCTCCACATTGAAATGTGGACGATTTTTTTAGCTGTGAATTGTTTTGACTCTGTCGACGTCGCTGCTTCACCGGTCCCGTCTTTTCTGCGTTCGACTGTTGAGCCGCAGTTGCCATCAGCCTGGGGAGCTACAGTCATCGTAAAACGGCTGCTTGCCGTATTCCAGCTTTCAGGGTGACCGCGGTCGGAGACCGATGCAACGCTTACATATAAGGCCCATATTGCTCCGGGGTTGTCACAAATCAGATCATATTCAAAGGTGAAATTGTCAGGAAGTGAATCAATAAAATCAGGCATAAAGACGCCTTGCTTATTGATCTTTAGCCAGTGGCCGGGTTGGTCTTCGATCGTTACGATTTCACCCGATGCATTCGTGTTCCATTTGTCTGGAAAGTCCCCAACAGCGTCTTGCATAAAATCCTCGTAGACGATGATTATTTCACCAGGAACAAAATCATACTTACTATAAGTTTTCATGGTTGCCGGTTCAGCACTGTTGCTTCCGCCTGTATTTTCACTCGTTCCGCCACTTCCTTCTTTATCTTTCTTTCCTTTTGTTGCATCATCAACTGTTTTATCGACTGTCTTGTCAACTTTGTCTTTTAATTTTTTCAGCAACTGAGCTTCTACTATGGAGTAAGTAGTAAGCAACCCAAGCAACAGAAGTATCTTTTTCATACACTGAAATTTTTAAAATGTATATGAACCGGGGAAGATTTTTACAGTATTGAAGTTAGATACCTGCCTACCGGAGGTCAATAGGAAAAAAATCAGTATTTGCTATAACGAATGTTATACCGCGTATAAGGCATATAAGGAACAACAAGACGCGCGCGCAGACAACGCAGATTTTATTACGATCTTCTGCGAGATCTGTTCATTCGGGGGAACACAGGATAAACTTAAAGGCCTTGGTATATTTAAAACATTACAGAAGGATCAGTCCCGGTTGAAGTATTTGTTAACGGCTTCGGTGCGGTTGTGTACATGTAGTTTCTCATAAATATTATGCAGGTGTTGCCGGACGGTGCCGTGACCAATGTAAAGACGATCTGCGATTTCCTTATATAGTAAACCATCGGCCAATAGTTGTAGCACTTCGTTTTCACGGTCAGAAAGGACTTCCTTTCTTGTTGCTTTTTTTTCGTGGAGGAAAATATTAAGCAGCTTACGTGCAATGTTGCTGCTCATCGGCGAGCCGCCCTGGTTCAGTTCTTTTATGCTCTCAAGTATCTGCTCCGGCTTGGTTCTTTTGAGCAGGTAACCGGTCGCTCCCGCCTGCAATGCCTCCAGCACTTTGTCATCGTTTTCATAAACGGTGAACATCATGAATTGCGTTCCAGGGCATTTTTCCTTTATGGACCTGATACAGTCTATTCCACTCATCCCGGGGAGATTGATATCCATCAAAACGATATCGGCTTTAAGTTCCGGAAGTTTTTGTGCGGCAGACTCTGCATCTTTAAAACTGCTCACCATAGAAAGCTCTTCGTCTGATTGCACGAGGTCAACCAGGCCTTCTCTTACCTCGGCAAGATCTTCCACTATAGAAACTCTAATGGGCATTAAAGATTAAAATTAGTCGCACTTGTTTCGATTACCAATAGGACGAACGTTATATTCTGATAACACGAATTAGACGAACTATACGCCAATTGCACGAATCCAATTAAAAACAATCAGAAGCATCAATGGTATGATTTTTTTCTTAAATAATATCGTTGATAATTCGTGTAATTCGTCAAAAATTCGTGTCAAATAGCAAAGGGGATCGTCAGTACGACTTTCGTCCCACGCTCATTTAAAAAAACTACTTCACCATTTATTTCCTTCATCCTTTTT
>DASYSW010000573.1:0-5427 GCA_036002905.1 Chitinophagaceae bacterium | reverse complement strand
TCCGGATTCCATTTCAATAACGAATCAATCGCGGTTACCGGATCCAATACAACTGTATCTCTCTTCGAAGTTGAGTTTCTTTTTCCCGGGTACTTATATATGCTGAATAAAGGCTGGACAAGATTCAATGAAACGATATCGATATTTTTTTTATCGACACTGATCTCATTCGCATCCATTTGCATATCTCCTATTGTCGCTGTCATATCCTGTCCCGTCCATTCATCTTTTTGAAGGAAGACGACATTCTTTAATCTCATTTTTTTCAGATTGAATGTAATGCCCGTTTTTTTGGATGGCGTAGACGATGCGGGAGAAGATGGAGCGAAGTAGTCGGCTATAAACTGGTAGTTCCAAACTGAGTCAGTTCTTTTTAAGTTTGCGACTGCATTTTCAAGACCTATATATTTCAACTCGACCGTATCTTTTAAAAAGAACCAGTCGGTTATTCGCACCTGTAAATTACCTGCAAAAAGCAAAGTATCGCGACGCTGATCCTCCAGAAGAAAGCCTTCAAGGTTTAGTTTGTTGAACAATGAAAAACTAACGTGTTGAAAACTGATCTTGGTCTTGAGCTCGCGGGAGAATTTTTTGGTGATTTTTTTTGCCAGCCAGTTTTGTCCCGCCGGGGTTTCAATAAAAATAAAGGCGGCCACTATCAGCAGGAGGATCACCAACAGCGATCGCCATAATATTTTCAGAAATTTCTTCAGGGTCAGGCGTTTAAATAGATGTAAAAATAACTAATCGACTCCCTTAAGGCAAATACAGTACCAGCTTCCTTGTTAAATCCCTGTTTAATTGCGTGTTGCACATAAAATGCCTGCAAACCGGTCAATATAAAACAACTTGCTTTCCCCGTTTCCTGTTTTCCCATTTACTGTACAGCCAATAGCTGAATTTGGTTGTCAGAATTCCAATGCCTGCTCCAGTAATGACGTCGCTCAACCAATGCCTGTTGTTCATTACCCGTAAAACGCCGGTAGCCGTTGCCATAGTATAGCCAGCCACGCTATACCAGGGCGAGCGCCACCCAAACTCCTGGTTCATCATTTCTGCACCGATAAATGCAGTAGTCGTGTGGCCAGAGGGAAAGGAATTGTAGGTTGAACCATCGGGGCGTAACTGATGTGTGCTGTGTTTAAGAAAAGTAACGACCTGGTCGGCCAAAATGGAAGACATGCCAAGAATAATTGTTCGGCCCAGGATCCTGTGCCTCCCTTTAATTCCTGCGGCGTTTAATAAGTAGACCGAGGCAATGGGTGCATATTTCAGGTAGTCGTCCACTTTTGTATTAAATCCATTGCAATCCTCCGTTACCTCCTCGGCGATGTTCTTATTCAATTCCTGTAGCTCTTCGCTTTTTAATGATGCGAAACCGTAGTCGATCAAGACGACAGGGATGATCAGGGATTTTGCAGACAAATATTTTTTAGAAGGCGGTAAAGGTTGAATTTTCTTGAACGATGTTGCAATAGAGTCTGTGCTTTGTGCAGAGATGGCCACTGAGGAAAAAAAAGCAATGGCAACAAACGACGTATAAATGGGTGTGGAAAAGGTTTTCATGGGGTTTCAAGATACTTAATTTCGAATGAGAATGGAGATGATTTTTTTTCTTAACAATCTTATAAGAGGGGAATGGCGAGTGGCGAGTAGCGAGTAGGTGTCCCACCAGCCATTTACCACTCACCACTGGCTTCTTAGTCCACAATTAATTTTTCCGTATATGACTTGCCTGTTGCTCTACCGGTCAGTTTCAGGAAATAGTTTCCTGAAATTATTGAAGGCATTTCCATCGTAAACAACCTGGCTTTTTCGTCCAGGTAAATATCTTTTGAAAGCATCAACTGGCCTGATTGATTGAACAGCTGGAGGAGATGATCTCCATAATATTTTTGCTTCCATTCGATCGTTAAGGTTGAGTTAGATCGGATTGGGTTAGGGTAGATCCTGAAATTGCCGAATGAAGAGTCTTTGACGATTTTCTGAAACAAAGGAGCTGTCTTGCGTGGCTTCTTTGAATAACATTGTGTAACGCTGTCACCAGGTACAATGACGACTGCGCCTACAAATCCCTCTAATGATTGTGAAATAAAGCTTGGGTTATTGATGGTTGAGTTTATTTCGGTGGAGGAAAACGGAGGTTCGAGAATCGCGGGCAATTTCAATTCTGGCAATATGGTCGATTTTTGTTGGAGATCTTTTTGTTGAGAGGTAGTATCCGCATCATCTTCGAGAATTACTTCAGTCGTAATTAATCCATTAACCATAGTATCATTTTCAAAAACTATTTCTGGCATGATTACTCCGGTGGTGGTAAAGCATGTTTCCTGATCAGTTATCGCCTTTGCTCTTTCAGGTTGAACAAATGTATCCGCGACTTTTACTTTCCCTTGCGTGCGATGATCACATGAAGCCAGGAATGCGGGGATAGCGATTTGAAAAAAATATTTCAGCCACGGAATTCTTTTTTTGGGTATCTCAAATTCCCGGTTCAATTGATCGTCCATAAATCTTCCGCATACGGAACCGCCCTTCGACGAGCTCAGGATCGGCTTTTTAAAGAACATAGCAATTTCCCTGTCGCTCTTGTTACTGAAATCGATGACTTGTTTTTGACAGGATGCACAGAAACGTCCTTTTTCTGTTGGCGTCATGTTTTCCCAATTTTCATGACAGGGAGTTGGAATTTGCAGTTGTAGCTTTTTAGCCATGTGAGCTATTTTAAGAGCCCGTGAAAGAACAGGAGCCAGTAAAAACCGGCTCCGTTTTCATTACCGGCTGTTAGCGGTATCGTGACTGAAAAGTTTGTAGTCCTTTTACCAAATCATTTTATTCGCATCGTATTTTTTCTTTTGAGTTCACCTGCTTCATTCCAGCTGTATGACGGTCGAATACCTTCATTGTTACAAGCAGCGAAATGAGCGTGAGACTCATCTTTTCATAAAGGATTTTAGAAAGGAGATGCAACTGTTTTAAGAATTACATAAGTCTTTCCGGGAAATTTATTTGCTAATTTTAGTGCAGTGACTTTTTTGAAGGACATATCAGGCGACTCATTGACCGACACCGAACTGATTTCTTTGTATAAGAGGACAAGCGATCTGAGAGTGCTGGGACAATTGTACCAGCGCTATATGGACCTGGTTTATGGCGTCTGTTTAAAATACCTTAAGGACCCCGAACGAGCAAAGGATGCCGTAATGCATATTTTCGAAGAGTTGATCCTGAAGCTTAAAAAGCATGAGGTGGAGAATTTCAAAAGTTGGTTGTACCAGGTGTCAAAGAATCACTGCCTTATGCAATTGAGGACGCCAAAGAATTTTAAAACGGTAGAACTTCCTGAATCTCTTATGCAAAGCGAAGAAAATGTGCATCTGGATGGTGTGTTGGAAAAAGAAGAAAACCTTCAGCGGCTTGAATATTGCCTTACAACTTTATCCGAAGAGCAGCGAAAGGCCGTGCAACTTTTTTATATTGAGGGTAAATGTTATAACGAGATCGTGGAATTGATGGGCCAGGAATGGGGACAGGTCCGCAGTTTTATACAAAACGGCAGAAGAAATTTGAAAATATGTATGGAGAAAAAGGAAGTGGAGGTAAGGAGTAAAGAATAAGGAACAAGGCACAAGAAACAAGCAACAAACAACTACAAGTGTCGGACGAAAAAAACGATAAAAATTATACAGCGGCTGATATTGAAAAATATCACAGGAGATTACTGTCGCCCAAAGAGATGAACGAATTGGAAAGAGCCGCCCTTAATGATCCATTCCTGGCTGACGCTCTGGAGGGCTATGAAGCAAGAGTCGGAAAGATTTCATCAGACCTTTCTGAGTTGAAAAAGAAATTGGAAGAAAGAGTTTCCGAAAAGAAGGTAATTAGTATTGCTCCCGCAGGTAGTTCTTTTAAATGGTGGAAAGTTGCTGCAGCCGTCGTTGTTTTAGGCGGGTTAGGTTACTTCATCTTTAAAATTTCGACTGGTGTTAAGAGTAAAGAAGTAGCTGTTAAGATGGAAGTAAAGAAACCAATTGCGCCAGAATCTACGATTACAGCAGACTCAAATCGATTGACAATAGTGGAAAGTACCAGTGTTGTAAAAAGTGATAAACGGATGGAAGCGCCCGCAAAATCAAATCAAGAATGGAAAAAAGCGACCGTTCCGGAGTCGAATGCGTTTTCGACTAAGGACGATGTGGCGACTGACGTAAACAAGCTCACTCGATCTGCCATGAACGACAAAGAGCAAAGAGACTCGTTGCATGTCAACCCCTCATTAGGTGTGGCGGCGCCTGTTGCTGTCGAAAAAAAACCGGCTATTGCTGATGCGGAACAAAACAA
This sequence comes from Chitinophagaceae bacterium, assembly GCA_036002905.1. Lineage (GTDB taxonomy): Bacteria > Bacteroidota > Bacteroidia > Chitinophagales > Chitinophagaceae > VBAU01. Next base: position 1,086 of record DASYSW010000573.1, on the reverse strand, counting down.
CGGATTTGCGTCTTTCAAAAAGGAAGCTGTGTCGAATAACCGGCTACAGGCAAATTATTTTAGCGGTCGCGTAAAAGATGCTAATAATAATCCGCTTCCATTTGCCAATATTACCAATACCCAGGATAATGTGGGAACGTATGCCGATGCGCAAGGCAGATTTACACTGGTGTCCCCTGACTCAGTACTTACTGTTCAGGTTCGTTCCGTTGGTTTTGAAAATAGTAAGGTGCAATTAAAAAATAATGTGGCAAATAATGATGTTGTCCTGCAGGAGAATAAAACCATACCCGATAAAGTTCTCAGCCTTCAAAAACCTGATACAAACCGGTCACGAATGGCGAATGTTAAGTTTGAAGAACTGGAACCGGCGGATGGATGGAGCAACTACAACACCTACCTCGTCAATAACATAAATGTGCCGGCAGATGTGAAAAGACGAGACGGAGCACAAGGACAGGTGCAGGTTTCCTTCGAGGTTAACCCACAAGGCAATCCGGTCAATATAAGGGTTGAAAAATCTCTTTGCAGCAAATGCGACGAAGAGGCTATAAGGGTTGTGAAACAAGGTCCGAAATGGAAAAAGAAAAGCAAAAAAGCAAAACGTATCACTATAACAGTTCCTTTTGAAACAGAACAGTGAGTTTCTTATTTTTGGGAAAAGCGAGCATCATGCCGGCAACTTCAAAAGCAGCTCCCAAAAAATCCTCGCCGAAGGCGGTCCCCCAAAAATCAAATCAGTCGAATAACGGAAAAGTGATCAAATACTCAGACAAATCATCGGGGCAGCCGCAACTCGTTCCCATTTTCAAAGAGATAAAAAAAATGCTAGCCCGCTACGAAAAGGGAACACTCAAACTATCTGGAGGATCACGCGGAAAGGTGGGGTTAGTCAGCAAAAAGCCGGTTGAGATCCTTGGCCGCAAACGGGACGAACTATGGTTCGCCGGCGCATTGGTACAAAAAGGCTATGTTGGATTCTACTATATGCCGGTATATGGGGAACCGTCGTTAAAGAAGTGGATCAAACCCGAATTGCTTAAGTGCTTAAAAGGAAAATCCTGTTTCTACATAAAAAAATTTGAC
>DASYSW010000572.1:0-4153 GCA_036002905.1 Chitinophagaceae bacterium | reverse complement strand
CGATCTAAATTCGATATGGAAACAAGGAACAGGAGTAACAGGCCACGCCCACTCATCACGCAAGTCCAAAATAATACAACCCTCTGGATTGGCCATTTGCAAACAGACCCAACAGATCATTTTGCGGGCCAGACCTTCAGATGCCCTGCATCGGGTGAACTAGACAATATCCAGGTTTTTTCAGCAGCCGTGCAAAGCCCGGGACAATTGAGCCTTAGCGTTCACTCCTTCGACCCGGCCAGTAAATCCTGGGGCCCCCTCCTCGCAAGCGCCACCGTTGAAGTGGAAACCGTTGACAAGGAAAGATGGATTCGATTCGATCTTCCCCCGATGCCATTGCACCAGGATGAAATGTATGGTTTTCGCATTCATGCAAACAACAGTATGATCGCTCTTGGTGAAGCAGCAGCCGGCAATCAAAATCCTTTTAATGGAGAAGAATGGCACGCTGATTCTGTTGATCAAATAGGCCGTTACTATCGATATTTCAGTCTGGCATATAAAATAGAAATGTGCGGCTGATTCAATGTCTTCTTCGTAAAATGACAGCAGCGTTTTTTTGAAGATCGCCGGAAAAACGTACTTGGTACCGCTCATTGCCGTCCTGTAAAATAAGTAAACCGCTATTGGGTGGTATGCGACCCAGGTTTTCCGCGTACAAAACTAATTTTGAAGAATCACCAATTTCCGAAGCCGCAATTGTTTTTCGTATCGCTTTATCAGTTAAACCCTGTTTTGATAAGATAATATTCCCATTTAAAACGAGGCTTACGGTATCACCATCTATCTCACCATTATCATATAAACTGAGCACAAGGCTGTCGGATCTAAATAAAACCGTCCTGACAACTTCTGTTTCCCTCTTTACAACTTCAGTGGAAGATTTGATCACGGTCTCCCCCAGGGAGTCCTTCCGGACCTTTTCTTTGACGGGTGATCTGGCCACGGTTTCCTTTTCCTCGACGGATGATGTGCCCGCAGTCTTCTTTTCTTTGCCGGGTGGTGCAATCACTTCTTTCTTTACAGCGGGCTTCATAAAAGAAAGTTCATTTGCCAAACCCATTTCATCAAGTTTTGACATCAATTGTGATTTGGAAGGGGGCTTTCTTTGAAGTTTGATCATTCCTTTAAAATTGTTTTCGTTTAGAGCCCTCATGTCCAAAGATCGTGTGGCCAATGTTCCGGCCAATGTCATGTTAGAGTCTTTTCCAACCCAGGCAAGCGTACCATACAATTTTACTCTCCGGGAAGGCGTGCTATAATTATCGTAGATCAGTTCGCCGTCCTCAAGCGCGATGCTTCCTCTTTTCATTTTTATTTCTATTGTCTTAACGCCGACATTTTCAACTCCGTCGAAAGTGAATGTGAGCATTGAATATCCGCTTAAATTTTTTTTCTCTCCGCTGATCACCAGTTCGTACGGCACCTTTATATCATTGACCAGCAAAAAACCCGCCCATGAGCCGGTTATGTCCTGCGCAAAGCTGTTAAACGGTAAAAGAACCAGCGCCACGAAAATTTTTGTCCCTAACAATTTGTACAAACGTTTATCCATGCGCGATAAGATACTCTAAATTTTCCGGACATTTATTATCGCGGCGTGGTAATATTTGTACTGGCACGATTATGTAAGTTTCCTCATTATGAATGCAGCTCTCAGGAAACTTTTGAAGAAAGGTAAATCTTCGGCGATACCGGGAAATATCGAACCAATGCTGGCGACCCTGGTTGATGAGATCCCGGTTGATGAGCAAAACTGGATCTACGAAATAAAATGGGATGGCTATCGTGCTATAGCATATTTGAACAAGGGAGTAGTAGATATCCGATCGCGTAACAACAAATCTTTTAATGAGAAATTTTATCCCGTTTACGATGCACTGAAAAAATGGGATGCCAATGCAGTTGTCGATGGTGAGGTCATAGTCGTGAATGACGAAGGCATGCCTGATTTCAGTGATTTGCAATTATGGCGAAGTGAAGCAGATGGGCAAGTCGCCTTTTATCTTTTTGATATCTTATGGTTGGAAGGATTTAATGTCATGAACCTCCCTCTTGAGGAACGGCACCAATTACTACAGGCCATCATTCCTGAAAAAAATAACATTATTAAGATCAGTGAACAATTCAATACTTCGGGAAAAGATTTTTTTTCACTGGCTGAACAATTAAAACTCGAAGGCATTTTTGCAAAGAGATTGAGCAGCACCTACACTCCCGGCAACAGGTCAAAAGACTGGTTGAAAATAAAAACAGAAAAAAGACAGGAGTTTGTGATCGGCGGTTACACAAAAAACGAAAACACGAGCAAACTGTTTAGTGCCTTATTGGTCGGGTTGTATGAAAATGGTGAATTTCATTTTGTAACCCCTGTTGGCACTGGCTTCAATACCGCGATTCAAAAGGACATTCTTAAAAAACTAAAACCGGACGAAACAAAAATTTGCCCCTTTATTGAAGAGCCGGAATACAATAAACCTTCGCGTTTTCGCCCCAATCCTCCCAAAGCAAAAGTGACGTGGGTAAAACCAAAACTTGTTGCGGAAATTAGTTTCCGTGAGGTCACAAAAGACGGGGCCATCCGTCATCCTTCTTTCAAAGGTCTGCGAGAGGATAAAAAACCTGTAAATGTTGTCAGGGAAATTCCAAAGGAAACATCGGAGGTGACAAAGAGATCAAACGAAAAAATAAAGAACACTGTTCTGCAAAAAGGAATTTCAAAGCCTCCAGAGAAAGAACGAAAAACATTACTCAATCCAACTGACGAGGCACAAACAAGGGCTGTCGGCGGGCACAACCTGGGCTTTTCAAATCTCAGCAAAATTTTCTGGCCAAAGGAAAAGTTGACGAAAAGAGACATGATCAATTACTATTACCAGGTGGCGCCGTTCATGCTGCCCTATATGAAAGACAGGCCTCAAACTCTTAATCGTCATCCACACGGAATCAACGGTGAAAGTTTCTATCAGAAAAACGTGAAAGGGAAAGTGCCTGAATGGATTGAAACTTTTCCCTACTACAGTGAAACTGATGCGGAAGAAAAGGAATTTTTGGTTTGCACGAACGAAGCCAGCTTGCTTTACATTGCTTCGTTGGGTTGTATTGAAATGAATCCCTGGAGCAGTCGCAGGCAGTCGCCTGAGAACCCTGACTGGTGTATCATTGATCTTGATCCGGATAAAAATACCTTTGAGCAGGTAATTAAGGCGGCGCAGGTAACAAAACAAATCTTAGACGCTATTGAAATACCCAGCTATTGTAAAACTTCTGGTTCAACTGGTTTACATATTTATATCCCGCTTGGAGCTAAATACAGTTACGAGGATTCAAAAGAATTCGGTCGCAGCATTGTAAAACTTGTCCATGGTGAAGTACCCTCTTTTACCAGCATTGAAAGAAAAACTGCAGATCGACAAGGGAAAATGTATCTCGATTTTCTGCAAAATCGTCCCCAGGCCACGGTGGCGGCACCCTATTCACTTCGTCCAAAACCTTTTGCTCCCGTGTCGATGCCTCTCCACTGGGAGGAAGTTAAAAAAGGTCTAAAACTAAAAGATCACAATTTAAAAAATGCTATTGCACGTTTAAGGGAAATGGGAGACCCTTTCAAGGGAGTAATTGGAAAAGGAATTAATATGAAAAAGGCCATCCGGAAAATGAAATCAGTATTTAAAATCATGTGAATCGGGCAGTCTCTTCAAAAAAAATTTTTTATCGGGCGAGAATTAGTTTTGTTTCCTTCTGGCAACATGTTTGGAGGACTAGTGTGTGATAATATTATCTCGTAACTCTAAAACCCAATGTTATGAAGCTAGGAATATTAGTATTAATGGCAAGCGTTGCAGTACTCGCTTCCTGTGGGCCATCTTACCGTGTTACCGATGGGTCTACGGTAAGCAAAGACACGATAGGCGTACCAACCGAAATAAAATCTGCATTTGCGACGCAATATCCGACAGCAACGAATGTTGTATGGACAACTTATGATGCAACCGCAGTTCCGTTAGTTGATTGGGATCTGAATGGCTGGCCTGCTCCCGGTGAAGGTGCTTATGTTGTAACGTATAGTATGAATAGTGACACCTACTATTCCTGGTACGCTGCCAATAGCGATTGGATTGGAACCGCATATGTATTGAGCGATTATAAATCT
>DASYSW010000571.1:0-3742 GCA_036002905.1 Chitinophagaceae bacterium | reverse complement strand
GAATTCTATTCATTCACACAATTCGTGTAATTCGTTTATAATTCGTGTAATTCGTGTTACTTTATGCCTGCCCTTTTCCTCATTTCAGAAACTGGCATTGTCGTCATCCTGCCAATCGGTTTTCCGTTTCTGTAAGTGATCACCTTTAAATTGGAAGCATCCTTCGGCACGACTAGTGGGTCTTTGTACTCAGGATAAAATTTATCGGGAAATGAGTTATCGAAGCTGTAATAAATGTTCAACCCTTGCACTTCTGTATTTAATTCCACCTGTATTTGACCGCTTCCATTCTTTGTTATTTTGAAGATAGGATCGAAAATACTTGGAGCATATTTTTTCTCGGCTATGTCATAGCGTTCAAATTGTTTTTCTACTCTCGCTTCGAAATCGTTCCAATTTTTCTTTTCTTTTGGCGACCATACCGATTCTGCTGTAGCAAACGCTCTTGGCCAGATCATATACTGAAGGTGACGGAAATTGTACACCTGCTCTGTCCATAAATTGGCCTGGCCCCCTTTGATGAGTTTTGCATCCACTCCTTCAGGAACAGGCTCGAACTCATAGGCCTTTTGTAAACGCAACGTTGCGTAGACAGGAGGTTCCATCACAGCATCACTTTGCATGTAATCAAGATAGGCAAAGGTTGTTGGGCTCATCACCACCTGGTGACCCATCTTAGCAGCTTCTATCCCACCCTTTATTCCGCGCCAGCTCATCACAGCAGCATTTGGGGCAAGACCGCCTTCCAGGATTTCATCCCATCCTATCACTTTTTTTCCTTTTGATTCAATGATCTTCTCTACTCTTTTTTCGAAATAACTTTGCACTTCTTCCTGGGTTTTCAATTTTTCTTTTTGCATCAGCGCCTTGATTGCATCACTTTTTTCCCAATAATTTTTCGGGCATTCGTCACCACCTACATGTACATACTCAAAGGGAAACAACGCCGCCATTTCGGTGAATACTTTATCGAGAAAGCCATAGACTTTTTCATTGGCAGGGCAAAGCGTATTGTCGACGAGTGCAATCGGCGGAGCGCCATGTGACCAATCCATAAAACTCTCACCGGAGTTTACGTGATAGCTGTCGGCACCGGCCGTACATGATAATTCAGGGTATGAAGCGACGGCGGCAAGACTGTGACCCGGAACATCCACTTCAGGTAAAATATTTACAAACCGGTCCTTTGCGTATTGAACAATTTCTTTTATGTCTTCCTGGGTATAGAAGCCGCCGAAGTTCCGTGGTTCATCAGCAGTTGGAGCAGAAAAAGTTCCAAAGGTTCCTGTCTTCTTTACATTCCACGCTCCTACTGATGTAAGTTTTGGTAAGCTTTTAATTTCAATCCTCCAACCCTGGTCGTCGGTGAGATGCCAATGCAAAAGGTTGAATTTGTATTTTACCATGTCATCAATGAATTGCTTCACATCCTGCTTGGTAAAGAAATGGCGTGATACGTCAAACATCAATCCCCTCCATCCGAAACGGGGATAGTCTGTGATCTCGACGGCCGGCATGGTCCATGAAACATTATTTGCAGCGGCTTTACTTTCTATTTCTTTTGGAAGCAATTGCAATATGGATTGAGCCCCGTAAAATAAACCAGCTGCTTTATTGGCGGATAATGTCACCCCATTGGTTGTAACCGACAATTTATATCCTTCACTACCCAATGATTTATCCTCTGTAGATAAAAGAATCAGTTTTATTGCGCCACCTGAAGCCGATTTGGAAACTGGAATTTTATATCCCGTTGGAGCATTTAAAGCATCTGCCAGAAAATGAGCAACCCTGTTGGCATCTGCATCCGCCGAAGCCATTTCGATAACAGATTTATCCGTTAACTGAAAAGTTCCCGCATTGGTCGTAATTGAAACGGGTATTGGAATAATGCTGACCGAAGTAGTTTGAGATAAAACAAGTAAACTAACTCCCAAAAAAAAGAATGTGGTAAGCAATTTTTTCATCTGGTTATTTTTTAATTTTTTAAAGTGAGATGGAATTCGCCAAAAATTTTTCATCAGCAGGTGAAAATAACTTACCTCGAAAATTTTTATGGCTCATTTCATGTTAAAAATTTAAGGCGTTAAGATACGATAGGAAGATATCAATTGAGAAAATTTTTATCTTTTTCATAAATTGGGATATGAAAATCAACATCCTCCTTACAAGTCTTCTTATTCTATTTTTTAAATCTTCATTTTGCTTTTCAAATACGCACGATGATCATCCAACACTTGCTATAGGCTCTAAGGCGCCGGCTTTTTCCCTGAAAGGTGTTGATGGCAAAACTTATACGCTGTCATCATTCACGAAATATAAAATCCTGGTCATCATTTTTACCTGCAATCACTGCCCCACAGCACAAGCCTATGAAGAGCGGATCATTCAATTGACAAATGAATATCGCCCAAAAAATGTAGGCGTCGTTGCCATCAATCCCAACGATCCTTCTGCAATAAGGTTGGACGAGCTAGGCTATACCGATATGAGCGATACCTATGCAGAAATGAAATCAAGGGCCAAACAAAAAAAATTCAATTTTCCGTATCTGTACGACGGCGCCACACAATCGACGGCAAAAGCCTATGGACCCGTTGCAACGCCTCATGTTTTTATTTTTGATAGTGACCGCAAACTCCGTTACCAGGGCCGTATTGACGATGTTGAGAAGCCAACAAAAACTCCAAACAGTTTTGATACGCGTAATGCGATCGACGAGCTGCTGCAAAACAAAGATGTCACCGTAAAAACAACCAAAGTATTTGGCTGTTCAATAAAATGGGCAGAAAAGGAAAACTGGATAGTAAAAGGTCGCGAAGAATGGGCAAAAGAGCCAGTGGAACTTGAAACCATTGATCAGGCAGGTATAAAGGAACTGTTGCAAAATAATTCAGGCAAGCTGCGATTGATAAATATATGGGCCACGTGGTGCGGCCCCTGCGTCGTTGAATTTCCCGAATTTGTCACGATGAACAGGATGTACCGGGGAAGGGATTTCGAGTTCGTTAGTATATGTCTCGACGACCTGGAGAAAAAAGATAAGGCGCTTAAGTTTCTCAAAGAAAAACAGGCTTCCAACAAAAACTACATCTTCAATATAGACAACAAATATACTTTCATCGAAGCCATCGATCCGAAATGGCAGGGCGCCCTGCCCTATACAATGATCGTCGAGCCGGGTGGAAAGATCGTGTATGCGCAGCAAAACATCATTGACCCCGCGAAAATTAAGAAGTTGATTGTCGATAATCCGACGATAGGACGATATTACTAGCGAAGGATGAGTAATGAATAATCAGTAATGAGTGATGAGTGACAAGTGACCAGTAACCAGGGACCAGAAACGAACAACCGGCAATCAGAAACCCGCAAGAATTTCCTTACATTTAATCCTCAAAAAAATTCTTACTATGGTTACGCGAAAATTATTACCCCTTTTGATCGCTGCGGTAGTTCTGTTAGCGTTTACAATGAAGCCCGATCGGGCCAATTTTACAGGTGACTGGAAATTGAATGAAAGCAAAAGTGACCTGGGGCAGTTTGCACCTTATGCTCCACGCGTAATAAAAGTTACACAGGTGGCCGACTCAATTACAATTGCAAAAACGGCTCCTTCTATGAATGGTGACGACTTTACCATGAAAGAAACATTAAGCTATGATGGTAAAGAAACAAAAACAACCATTTTTGGCACTTCAACAAGGACAGCATCGGCAAAATGGTCTGACGATGGACAGAC
>DASYSW010000570.1:0-5763 GCA_036002905.1 Chitinophagaceae bacterium | reverse complement strand
AGGGGTTCCTACTATAATGCGGCGGTAGTTAGCTGCTAAAGCGATTCGCTTAATCTCTCCAATCATATAGCTTCCAATCCCTTTATCCTGAAAAGTTTCTGCGACAGCAATATTTTTAATTTCGATTTCATTATCGTCTATCTTTTGCAGAACAAAAACTGCAATTGGATGTGGATATGCACCTGTCTTTACCACATAAACTCCTGAATCATATATATATTTTTCAATTGCTGCAACCGTTTCATCGGCCAACAATAACAAATCAAATGGTAGGTCCTCGCTCTTTGTCAATCTTGTTATTGTTAAATCTAATTTTTTATTGTCTATCATAGTCATTTGAGATTCCTTATAAATGTTATCAGTTCGTCCAGGTGCGTGCCGATGCCATCCGGGGTCACATCAAGTTTTTCCTCCAGGGCATTTGATCTGTTGACCCAAAACGTCGGAAACCCGAACCATTTCGCTCCGGCCATGTCCCAACCCGCAAATGGGACAAACAAAATTTCTTCTTTTTTGAGCCGCAGTCGGTCGACGGCTATTTGATAAGCGAGTGGACTCGGCTTGTACGTCTGTCTTTCATCTGTACTAAATACAAAATCAAAAAGGCCGTTCAAATTTGAATTTCTAATCCCTTGTTCCAGCAGGTCTTGGGTCATATTCGAAAGAAAGCAAATTGTAAAGCCTTCATTTCTCATTGCCGAAAGTGCACACGCGACATCGGACCACGCACTTAATGTTTCATACCCGACCATTATCTGGTCTCTTTCCTTGTTTCGAAGAGTGATCTTGGACTGCTGGAATGCAAAGTCAAGTGCGTCGCTTGTAACATCCCAAAAATTCTTGTATTTGTTTGCGGCTATCCGTAACCACTGATAACTGAATTGTTTCGATTGCCACGCCTCAATTATTTGTCGTGCATTACCGGGAAATAAGTCATGAATGGTTTGAAATACGGGCCTTGGATCAAATATTGCGAATGCATCAAAAGCGATTGCCTTTATTTTGAAATTCGACGTGATCAAACCACTGGAAGAAGCAAGGAGACCTGCTGCTCCCAAACTTGCCATTTGAATGAATGCCTTCCGGCTAATTGCCTGATCGCTATATCGAGCCATCACTTGTCGTTGGATATACTGTTGTCTTGACTTCATTGATCGTATTGATTGGGAACCGGGAAATTTTCGAATGCTCGCGAATTGTTTCTTTATTCTCGGCGATATGAATACAGTATATTTTATCGTCCGTGATAAATGACTGTACCCAGGTATATGATGTTTCCACCTTGTTAGCTGCTTCACAAAAAATGTGAGAAATAAGCTGCAATTCCCCTTTGCTAAAATTTGCGGCGCCTGGAATAATTCTTTCAATAACAAATTTCTTCATGAACATAATTTTTGATTTTAAAACAAAACCCTTCTTCGACCATTCATAAATTGACCACGCATGTTCGATCACGTCAAGCCTAGCGCCTGGCAAGAATATAAGGTTGCCGCGGTTAAATGGAAGGTTGTTTTGTTAAGAATTGACAGGTCAGGGCTTTTTCGCCAAGTGTGATTTAACTTTTACAAAATTAACCTGGTGAACTATCAGGGATTAATTTTTTACACCAACAATGTCAACCAGCCGACTAAATAGAGAAATTAAATTATGACGCCAAGCTCGTCCTGCACGATTTACCATTGAAGAAATATCAAATGGGCGACAATCAGCCAATATTCGGCATGTTAAGTTGCATCACTAAAAAAACAAATACTATGGAGAGATTCGCAATCCTGGCAAGAGTCGAAGCCAAGCCGGGAAAAGAAACCGACGTTTTAGCTTTTTTAAAATCTGCCCTGGGAATCGCAATGGGAGAAACGGGGACCGTGAGATGGTATGCGCTTCAACTTGGTCCGTCGACCTTCGGGATTTTTGACACATTTGAGAGTACCGATGGACGCACAACGCATTTAAACGGGCAAATTGCAGCGGCCCTTGTGGCAAGTGCGTCAGAACTACTCAGTAAAGAACCCGTAATTGAAATGGTCGATTTAATAGCCGTAAAATAATAGATCTCAAAAATTTCCTGCCTTGCTTGTCGGTTTGATTTAATTTTATTGTCCATTCAATGGCAAAGCCTTTATTATCGGATCCGGAGAAGCAATTGAAGCTCTCCCATTTCACGATGGAGAATCTTCATGAGGCTATATTTTGGGTTACTTCGTCGGGAAATATTTTCCAGGTTAACGAAATGGCCTGTCATCTGTCGGGCTACAACAGGGATGAATTGATCACCATGCATGTAACCGACATCAATCCGACGCGAATTGTGAGTGATTTTCAAAAATTCTGGCAGCGGTTAAAAGAAGAAAAAAAGATCACTTTTGAAGCCCAACACAAACATAAGACAGGCTACATGTATGATGTTGAAATTACCGGCAACTATATCGAGTTCGATGGCCAGGAGTTTAGCTGCAGTATCGTCAGGGATTTACGAAAGAAAAAAATGGAGGAACAGTTGCTTCGTTCAGTTTCTGAAGCAACCTCTGGATTAACTGGAAAGGATTTTTTGGTGGAGCTCAGTAAAAATGTTGTCAAAAATCTTGGACTTCGGTATGCATTTATCGTAGAATGCACCGATGAAAGTAAGACAAGGTTTCGAACAATCGCATTTGTCCAGGGCGAGACAGTACTTGATAACATTGAGTATGATGTTAAAGGTTCTGCGTGTGAGAAAATGCTGGAGGGCAAGCCATATTTCTTACCGGCTGGTGTCCAGGACAAATTTCCTGCTGCAAAAGGGATTGAAGCCTATATAGGGTCACCAATTATAAGTCCGACGACGGGTGAGCTATTAGGTCATATCGCTGCCACCGACGTGGTTCCGATAACGGAAGAAAAAAATCAGTCAGCCATCCTGAAGATTTTCGCAGCCCGTGTGGCGGCAGAGCTTGAAAGGATGAAGGCAGAAAAAGAACTAGAAAAAAAGAACCAGGAGCTGAACAAGCGACTAAATGAAATTGAACTTTACAGTAGCACAATAAAAAATCTTCACACACAGATTTTTTGGATTAATAAGGACGGAGATTTTATACGGGTAAATGAGTCAGTAAGTCGTCAAACTGGCTACCGTTTGGACGAGCTTATGAAAATGACCGTTTTCGACCTAAACCCCTTGTTAACGGAAACAGAATGGAAGAAAAAATGGAGAGAGACAAAAGAGTTGAAACAGGAAGTGCTGGAGACGGAACATAAGGACAAGGAAGGAAATTTATATCCCGTAGAGGTAACTAATAATTTTATCGAGCATGCCGGTGTTGAATATTTCTGCAGTTCTGTTCGGGATATCCGCAAACGGCGAATGGAAGAAGAATTGCTGAGGACAATCTCGGAGCGCACGGCGAGTGTTACCGGTGAAGATTATTTCCGGGAGCTAACTAAATTCGTAACGTCAACATTGGATGTTCGCTATTCAATGGTTGTTGCGTGTTCGAGCGGAGACAATACCAAACTCAGAATGCTTTCTTACGTGGATCGAAAAGAGGTCCTTGAAAACATTGAGTACGATATAAAAGGCACACCGTGCGAGATTGTAATGCAAGGAAAAGATTTTTTCTGCGCGAAAGATTTAGAGAAGTCATTTCCAAGTGAGAAAGGTATTCAATCCTGGGTAGCGGTCCCTATTTTCAGTCCATCAACAGGCAAGGTAATTGGAAACATCGCGGCGTTTCACGATATGCCGATGGCTAAGGAACACAACCAAACAGCGATTCTAAAAATATTTGCAGCTCGTGCCGGTGCGGAAATGGAAAGGATCGAAGCTCAAAAGAAACTGGAGAAAGCGAATGAAGAGCTGGCCAAGCATTTGAAGGAGATAGAAACTTTGAAGAATCAATTGCAGGCTGAAAATAAATATCTACAGGAAGAAATTAAGCTCACAAACAATTTTGAAGAGATCGTCAGTAAGAGTAATGTTTTTCACAAGGTATTGCAGCAGGTTGAACAAGTTGCTTCAACAGATGCAACTGTATTAATATTGGGCGAGAGTGGCACGGGTAAGGAACTTGTTGCAAGAGCAATTCACAATATTAGTAACCGGAGTAAAAGACCACTAGTAAAAGTGAACTGTGCCACATTACCGGCTAACTTGATCGAGAGCGAATTATTCGGCCATGAAAAGGGGGCATTCACCGGAGCCCTGGAAAGAAAGATCGGAAGGTTTGAATTGGCCGACGGAGGCACAATATTTTTGGATGAGATCGGCGAACTCCCGGTTGAGCTGCAGTCAAAACTGCTGCGAGTTTTACAGGAAGGAGAGTTTGAACGGTTGGGGAATCCAAAGACCATGAAGGTTAATGTTCGGGTCATTGCTGCAACAAATCGACATCTTCAGAGTGCGATTGAAAAAAAGGAGTTCCGGGAAGATTTGTATTACCGACTCAACGTCTTTCCTATCCACTGTCCTCCTCTTAGAGAACGAAAGGAGGATATTCCTTTGCTGATAAAACATTTTCTTAAGAAGCATGAAGGGAAAATGGGAAAGAAGATCACAAACGTGGCAACGAAGGTGATTGAATCATTAATGGACTATGATTGGCCTGGCAATATTAGGGAATTAGAAAATCTCATAGAAAGGGCCATGATCATTAACCCGGGAAATTCTCTTGAATACGGTGAATGGCTGCCAAAGGGGAATGGCAATTCAAAAAATGAAAATGGCAAACCATCTCTAAAAAAATTAGAGGACGTAGAGAAGGAGCACATAATCGAAACACTTAAAAAGGCGAATTGGAAAGTAAGTGGTGAAAAAGGTGCCGCCAAGATCTTAGGATTAAACCCGACCACATTGGAAGCTCGTATGAAAAAGCTGGGAATTAAGCGTGAGAGCTAATTTAATTTGTTATAACGCACCGACGCCGGCATCGAAATCATTTTCCTAATTTGTACGATTGCTGTAATTAGTAACACAGTTCCAATTAAGCAATTCAATACCGTTTGATGTTCCTTTATTTTATTTACCAACAGGTTTCCCGCATAAATAAACACGGCAAATCCGAAAATTGTTCCCACGCCAATTCCGGCAACATACCAATTGTATTCAACCGAATTTACATGCAGAATATTCTTATCCATTAATACTATGCTCCATCCCAGCCAAAATGGAATGTGTAGTGGATTAGTAAAGCTTAAGAACACACCTGACCAAAACGGGGTGAGCGATTCGATCGGTAGTGAGCTTGCGAAACCGTTCATTTTGTAGGCTGCAATAAAACTGGCAATTGACAGAAACAGGATTATCGAGGTAGTTAAATATTCTAAAATGCGGAAAATTCTGTGTTGCTTCGCAAGCCATTTCATGCTTACCAAAGCAAGGCGAACAATGACTACTTCAACGATCATGGAGCCAATCGCAAATGCAAAGCCGTTTTTTGTACCCTGCTGAACCGAAATTTGCGTGATAGTAATGTTCATTGTTCCGAGGGGCAAAGACCCTAAAAAACTGACGAGCATCCCCCAAAAAAATACACGGAAAACTTTTTGCATCAGGCCCTTTGTTTAAACTCGGTGATCATTTTGACGTATGCTTTGTTTTGCCTGAACATTTCGAGTCCAGACCTGGTCTTCATATAAGGCAATTTGTGCCGGTGATGATTGATGAAGCTAATTTTCCACAATAAATTCCAGTGACGTATTATTTCTTTCCAGGCAAAAAATATCGAATGATTGGGATCGTACATATGTGTAGGCTCGCTGCCAGCGCCATTTATTTCGATAATAGAGAAA
>DASYSW010000569.1:0-6334 GCA_036002905.1 Chitinophagaceae bacterium | reverse complement strand
AGTTTTCAATTCGGGAGCCGCACTGGCAACCGTGGGCAGCATTGCGGTAAAGAATGAAGAAGAGTTTTTGAAATGGTTATTGCAGTTCGGCCCTGAAAAATTTCTACTGGGAGCTGATGTGAAGAATGAAAAGATAACGATCAGCGGTTGGCAGGAAGAAACAAAGATTTGGGTTTATGATTTCATGCAGAAGTACATTGATCGGGGAGTAAAACAAATTTTTTGTACTGATGTGAGTAAAGACGGAAAAATGGAAGGGCCAGCCATTGACCTGTATAAAAATATAACCGGGAAATTTCCGGAACTTTTTTTTATTGCCAGTGGCGGAGTAAGCGCTGTCGACGATTTGAAAAGACTGGAGGAAATTGGGTGTAAAGGCGCGATTGTGGGAAAGGCCATCTATGAAAACAAAATCACACTTCAACAATTAAAGGAATTCAATGTTCACGCAACTTAGCGCATTTGTTTCCTGGTGGCAATGGCCACGAAGACGCAACGACACAAAGAATCACAAAGGATGCTTACAAAGCGAATCATACCATGCCTTGATATAAAAGATGGTCGTACCGTGAAGGGGACGAATTTTGTGAACTTGCGTGACGCAGGCGACCCGGTTGAACTAGGGGCCCTTTATGCCCAACAGGGCGCTGATGAATTGGTATTTCTCGATATCACTGCCACTATTGAAAAAAGAAAAACATTGAGTGAGTTGGTGAATCGTATCGCTCATCATATTAATATTCCATTTACCGTAGGCGGAGGGATCAGCAGTGTGGAGGATGTAAATGTTCTCTTGCAAAATGGGGCCGATAAGATTTCAGTAAATACTTCGGCATTTAAGAATCCTCAATTGATCAATGATCTTGCTAACGAATTTGGAAGTCAGTGCGTGGTGTTGGCGATTGATGCCCGGCAAGAAGAAAATGGGGAATGGTATGTTTATCTGAATGGCGGAAGAACAAAAACGAACAGGCTTTGCTTTGATTGGGCCAAACACGGAGTAATGCTGGGCGCTGGCGAGATCCTTCTTACTTCAATGAATCACGATGGTACCAAACAGGGGTTTGCAATTGAACTGACAAAGCAATTGGCAGAAAATCTGCCGGTACCCGTTATCGCTTCAGGTGGCGGAGGAACCATGCAGCATTTTGTGGAAGTTTTTGAGAAGGGAAAGGCGGATGCAGCATTGGCAGCGAGCATCTTTCATTTCAAGGAAATAGCTATACCTGATTTAAAGCGATATTTGCAAAAGAAACACGTTTCAATTCGTATCTGATGTACCTGGCAGTTTTTATAATAATTAGTTTGTCTGCAGTAGCATTGTTCCTGTTCCAGTATATGAATCAGAAAAGAAAAATAAGGCAGGAAGAGATGCACGGTAGAAAAAGACAGCAGTTTGAAGATTTATTGAAGCTGATCAGCGATAAGAACGATAAAGGAAGTGATCCCGATGCATCGGGACATGCTGCCACGGAAGTTGATAAGAATTCAGGAAGCGCATAAACAAAATAGATTGAAAATCGATTTTAAAAAATACCCGGACGGATTAGCGCCTGCCATCATCCAGGACCATAAGACACAAAAGGTCCTGATGCTTGGTTTTATGAATGAAGAGGCTTTGCAAAAGACAATGAGAGAAGGAAAAGTGACGTTTTATAGCAGGAGCAAAAAGCGCCTATGGACCAAAGGCGAGGAGAGCGGAAATGTCTTATTGCTCAAGGAGGTAATGAGCGACTGCGACGATGACACGTTGCTAATAAAGGCTGAGCCCACGGGACCTGTTTGTCATACCGGGGCCGATACGTGCTGGAGCGAAAAAAACCATGCTGAAGATTTTTTAAGTTACCTCGAGCATATCATTGAGCTGAGGAAGGCCAGCGATGATGAAAGGTCCTACGTAAGGAGGCTGTTTCATTCAGGGATCAATAAGATCGCCCAAAAGGTGGGAGAGGAGGCGGTGGAGCTGGTTATTGAGGCAAAAGATGTTAATAATGAGCTATTTTTAAATGAGGCTTCCGATCTTCTTTTTCATTATTTAATTTTGCTCCAGGCCAAAGGCTATAAATTGGAAGACGTAATTGCCATCTTAAAAGAGAGACATCAACATAAGTAGTATGAAGAGAATTTTTCTCATTTTGTTTTTAATGCCGCTCTGTGTATTCGCCCAGAAAACAGGTTTCGAAATAACGGGTTCAGTAACCGGTATTGCTGAAGGCGCCCAGGTAAAACTTGAGAACGGGAATGATAACACCAACATGGGTTCAGCCAAAATCACCGGCGGAAAATTTGTTCTTAAAGGTTCTGTTGAGGAACCCCAGCTGTGCAAGCTGACAATTGGCAGCGAACAGCCACAGTATATTTATGTCGAAAACAAAAAGATGACCGTCACCGGCAGCAAGTCGGATATCCAACACTTAAAAATCACCGGTTCAGCCTCTCACCAGGATTTCATGAAGTTCCAGGAGGTGTTCAACCCATTGATAAATTCGTTGAATGCGACAGTAAACGCTATCAATAAGTCGGCAGGAAGACCGCAGTATGACGCATTGATGAAAGTATACGATTCTACAAAGGCAGTTATTCAAACCAGAATCGACGAGTTTGTGGCATCGAAACCAAAATCGCCCGTAACGCCATTCGTGCTTTTTGTTACGGCCAATATGTATGACGACCCCATGCTGCTTGAAAAAAGATACAATGCACTGGATACGGTGGCCAAGGGTTATACGATCAGCAAAAGTCTTTATTCATACATACAGTACAATAAAGTGGGAGCCGTCGGAACCAGTGCTGTGGATTTCACACAGCCGGATACAACAGGAACTCCTGTAAGTCTTTCATCGTTTCATGGCAAATATGTCCTGGTTGATTTCTGGGCAAGCTGGTGCGGTCCGTGCCGCGCTGAAAACCCGAATGTGGTCGAAAATTTCAAACAGTTCAGAGAAAAAAATTTCACTGTTTTGGGAGTTTCACTCGACAGGCCGGGCGGAAAAGACAATTGGCTGGCAGCCATCCATAAGGACAATCTTACATGGACCCATGTCAGTGATTTGCAGTTTTGGAACAATGCAGCGGCTCAATTGTATCGCGTCAATAGCATTCCTTTCAATATGCTTATTGATCCCTCTGGAAAGATCATCGCAAAAAATCTGCGCGGCGACATGTTGCATTCTAAATTATGCGAGGTGCTCGGATGCAATTAATGGTGAGTGGTCAATGGTGAGTGGTGAGTAGGTCCATATGTTAATAAACTTTACCATCTTCAATTTTCGAAAAGCCCTGATAAGGTAGTTATTTTGCAGGGCGCGTATTTATTCAAATAACATCCGGGATCTTAGCCTTTGAAGATTTTTGTAAAAATATTTTTAATTGTACTTGCCGTAATTTCTTCATTGTTGGGAAAAGCCCAGGCGATAGATTCAGCTTCCAGGCCACGCAGGTTTTTTTCTTATGACTCGCTTCACCAGACAGACATTGTTGATGTGGCCAGGCGGCTTTTCAAAAAGAACAACGAGGCCGATGTTGACACGGGATCTCATCATTCATCGCATCTACATGTTTCCATTCTTCCGGCCGTAGGTTACTCGTTGCAAACAGGATTCGCAGCAATTCTTAGCGCCAACATTGCTTTTTATAACGGCCCCGATGATGGACGAAATATCTCGACCATCGTCACCAGTTTTACCTACTCGCAGTACAAACAGTATATCCTGCCATTACTAACCAGCATCTGGTCAAAAAATGGTAAATATAATTTTCAGTCTGAGTGGCGGTATTTGAAATATCCTTCGTTCACGTATGGACTCGGTACAAATACGACATTGGCCGATGGATATATGATCGACTATTCGTATCTGCGGATGCATCAAAATATATTTAGAGAAATCTCAAAGAACCTTTACGGAGGTCTTGGTCTTGACCTGGATTTTTACTGGAACATAAAAGAGATGAACCCCGATTCAGGAACGAGGAGCGATTTCGAAAATTACGGACTGAACCCGAAAGAAACGGCGGTTGGCCCGTCGTTTAGCCTGTTGTATGATTCAAGAAAAAATTCAATTAATCCTGAAAATGGATCTTATTTGAATTTATCGTACAGACCTAAGCTAAAATTTATGGGCAGTGATGCAGACTGGCAGTCATTACTGCTCGAGTTCAAAGGGTATAAAAGGTTTCCGGCAAGCTCAGATAACATTGTTGCTTTGTGGAGTTATAATTGGTTCACGTTTGGTGGCAAACCTCCTTATTTACTTTTACCAAGCACAGGCTGGGATGCTAACGTGAATACGGGGAGGGGATTTATACAGGGGCGTTACCGTGGCAGCAGCATGCTTTATCTTGAAAGTGAATACAGGTTTCTCATTACATCTAATGGCTTATTTGGTGGTGTAGTCTTTGCCAACGCAGAAACTTTCTCCAGCCGTGAGTCAACGCTTGAGGATAAGACTTCTTTGAAGGCTTTTGATCCAATTCAGCCGGGATATGGTGCCGGTATCAGGATCAAGTTGAATAAATTTTCAAGGGCCAATCTTTGTGTCGATTACGGATGGGGGACAGGAGGTTCAAAAGGGGTTGCCGTCAATCTTGGCGAAGTATTTTAGATCTCTTTATTCCTTATTTCCTTCTTCAGCCACACGAATATAATATCCATTTATATCGACGAACGCGAACTCCTTTAGTCCATAGTCATGAGTTTTTAAAGTGTCGGCAAATTCAACCTCTCGCTTTTGAAATTCTGAATATATCTCGTCGATATTATCAACGAACCACATTAATGGAAAACGACTTTTTGAGTAACTATTGATTGCATTAATGAACTCGGGATCTTCGGCAAAAAGTAGTAGCATATCGTCGCGCCTGATACCTCCGTCCATGACTTTCCCCTCTTTATTTGTCCACACCCATTCTTCGTAAAACCCCAAATGGTCGCGATAATAATCGAGAGTTTGCCGCAGGTTTTTTACCGGGAGGTGTGGATTCGCCCTGATAAATTTCTTTAGCTTCATTCTCTCAATTTACATCTTTCCCCTGTTTGAGCTTTTCGATCATCGTTGCCAAATTAGCTTTGTTTGGCGCATCGACAATAGCGCTTGCCTTATTAGCATATTCCAGGGCCGTTTTATAATCCCCATTGGCTGAGTATCCACGAACCAATCCGATCAATGTTGTTACCTGGTTGGGGTTTTTGTCGTAATTCATTTTGAAAACTTCAAGTGCTTCTTTGGGCTTTTTTAGCGCGATCAATGATCTCGCATATTGGTGTATCTCTTGCATGTTTCCATAAGGGAGCGCCTTTTTCATCAATGCAGAAGCTTCATCATTGCGTCCAAGTTTGGTTAATACTTCTGCTTTTGTACTCATCGGTGTAAAAACAGTTCCTCCACTAAAGGTTATCGCTGTGTCTGCCCAGAGTAAAGCTTCATTAAGATTTGTGTTACGTTTCACGCACCAGTCCGCAGCCTCATTCCATGTCTCCCATTGAAAGCCCTTACTATTTCTTAATTCATTCCGGAACGATGCGAGCTGAGTGCTTACATAATCCACTTCAATCTTAAATGGTATCATTAATTTTTCCCATTGTAATCCCACGGTTGCAGAATTTTCCGTCTCATTCATAAACTCGTACTTCAACCATTCAACGCTTTTGTCCAACTGGGTTGGCTTCACTTTTACTCTCAGCGCATCCTCTTTTTCGTCGTAAAAAAAGCTGCCCCATGACGAATTATTTTTTGAAAAGATCAGGGTGCATTCATTTGGATCATACGCAACGAACAAAGCATACTTTCCCGCGGCAAGGGGTTGCCCCTCGATTTTTACGTCTGTAGAAAATTGAACAGTTGTATTTTCATTAGCACCTGCCCTCCAGGGAGCTGCTTTGCTACTGCCAAATCCCTGGTCGGTATATCCCACGGGAATCAGCTGACCCCATATCTTTCCCTCCCGGCCTTTTACGCCCGGACGGTTATATTCGATCGTCACATCTGTGATCCCAACTTTTTCGCTGACAGATGCTTTTTTATTTCCGCCGTTTGGAAGAGCCGTGAGGATAATTTGTGAAAATGAGGAATGGATAATCGCAAACGAAAGTAAAATTACAGATAGCTTTTTCATACAGAAAGTTTTGTACTACCAAGCTAGTAAAGAAAAAACGAGACTTTTAGATTTTTTTATTAATCCTTCGGAATGAATTACAGGAAGTATTTTAGAAGGATGTAAGGTAATTTTGCGACCCAACGCCTTAATTTAACAAACCAATCTTTTTAATATCTTTCTCAACAATTACTTTTAGGTATGAAATATTGTTTAGCCCTGCTTCTATTGTCGTCCCTTATTT